>JBDHSU010000015.1:0-43874 GCA_039808325.1 Variibacter sp.
CGGCGGCGAGCCGACCGGTTTCCAGGCGAGGAAGAGCGTTGTCCACCACGGAAGTTCTCAAACGCCCATCGCTGCGCGCCACTTGGCGATGGCATCCGCGGTGCCGGTGGACAGCCGCTCGATCGAGCTTTGGAACGTCTTGATGTCGTCCATCGTGATGCCGCTGAACGAGCGGACATCGGTGCGGATCGGGAACCGATATGCTTTCACCAGCGCCTGGGAGTATTCCTTCGAGTCGTTGAACTCCATGAACAGCCGGGCCGCATTCGGGTGCGGGGCATTCTTCAATATCCCGGTGTAGCCGAGGGCGATGATCGTATCGTCGTCGGGGAATTTGACGTCGATCGGATTGCCCGCCGCCTTGTGCACGAACGTATTCGCATCCTGTCCGTGACCGACGAGGCGCTCTCCGGCCAGAATGTCGGTCCCGGTCTCGAGGATCGACCGGCCGATCTTGGGGTTGTTCTTCGCCAACTGCTTGAGGAAGTCCTCGCCGTACTTATCCAGCATGGCGATCGTCCAGTTGACGACGTTGCCCGAAAACGCCGGGCTGCCAAAGGTGAGCTTATCCTTCCACTTCGGATCGGTAAGCTCCGTCCACTTCGACGGCGGCGGATTCACCTTGTCCGTGCGATAGTTGATGATGACGAGCTCGACGCCGGCGGCGCGGAACGTGTTGTCCGGATCGACGCCCTTGAATTGCTTCGCCAACGTCTGCGCGCCGGATGTCTCAAAGGTTGCCAGCACATTCTGCTTCTTCAGGACCGGCCAATGCCCGGCGTTCGCGGTACCGAAAGCGTCGACCTCGGCAATGTCGGCCTTCAAGTTCTGCTGCACACGCGCATAAACGACCTGCGCCGTCTGCCGGATGAAATCGACCTCGATGCCCGGATAAGTCTCCATGAACGCCTTGCGAATTGTCTCGGCGCCCGTCTGGTCGAAATGCCCGCACCACCAGACCAGCTTTCCTTCCTTCTTCGCGGCCGCGTAGAGCTCATCGACCGAAGCCGCCTCGGCGCCGCGCGGCCCGCGCAGAAATGCGGCCCCGGCGACGGCCGTTACCGCTGATGCCGACAAAAAGCGGCGCCGCGAAATGCGCCGCTGATCCTGGGTTATCTTCTTCGCCATTCTCGTCCTCCCGTTCTGGCTTATGCGCCTTACGTAAACGATTACGCTGTCTCTTGCATCGCACATATTCGAATATCGAAGCTGGCTTAAGCGGACACCTTCCCGAGCCGCGAAGCCTCCACACGCCGCGTCGATTCGCCCGGCGTCAGCGTCGGCGGAAGCACGACGGACTTTGCGACCTTTCCATCCTTGATCTGCTCCAGCAGAACGCGAACGCACGCCTCAGCCATCGCAACGACCGGCTGCTCGATCATGCAAACCGACGCCGCCGGCATCCAATACGGACTGCTCACACCGTAACCGACGAGCGACACATCGGCGGGGCAGCGCAGCGCGCTGCGCTGCAACCCGCGGATACCCGACAGCAGCGCCCAGTTGCTCAAGGCAAATACCGCTGTCGGGCGCGGCCTGCCCGCCATCAGTTCCGCCAGCCCTGTCGCGCCGTGATCTCCCGAGTATCCGGCGTTGATCAGCAGGGTTTCGTCGAAGGCAATCCCGCGGACACGATGCGCCTCGCGCAGTCCACGGATACGGTCCTTGGTGGTGCTGCGCTCGACGTCGCCGCGGATGATCGCGATGTCGCGATGTCCGAGCGCCCAGAGATGATCGAAACCGAGGCGCGCGCCGAGCGGATCATCGACAATCACGTGCGGGGCACGAACGGCGGAAAAATGCCGGTTGACAAGGGCCAACGGCGGACCGCTCTGCGCCAGACGCTCGGCGTTCTCTCGCGCAACGGGCGCCAGGATGATGCCGTCGACACGTTGCGCGTTCAAAGCGTCGATGATCTGCCGTTCGCGGTCGGCCCGCTCGTCGCTATTGGCGAAGATCACCTGATAGCCGTGCAGCGATGCCACGCGTTGCACGTGGCTCGCGAGCTTGGTGAAAAACGGGTTCTCGATATCCGAGACGACGAGGCCGAGAGTCGACGAGCGACCGCGGCGCAGACTCCGCGCGATGCTATGCCCCGAATATCCCAGTTTACGGATGGCGGAAAAAACGCGCTCTCGCGTTTCCGGGTTGACCTTCCGCGTGTTGTTGATGGCATGCGAAACGGTCGCAACCGACACCTCGGCGACGCGGGCAACGTCCTTCACGGTCGCCGGCCGCTTCGTGCCCCGCTTCCTGCCGATGGGTTTTCTCATCGCCGCATCACTCGCTACTGCGCCACGATGCGGCATTCGCTTACGGGTAGGAAAATATCGACCATGCTGCCCGGCGCATGCACGGCTTCGGGCGGGGCAAGCGATCGGATGCGGGTGCCATCCGCCAGCTCAATGAGATAATCGCGCGTCTCGCCAAGATAGGCCGCACGCTCGATGCGCCCTTGCATGCGGTTCGCGGGCTCGTCCGGCGCACGGCTCAGCGACACGCGATGCGGCCGTACGCATAACGTCACCGTCGCGCCCGCGGCGGCACCGGTATCATCGACGCCGCGTATGCTTAGATCACCGATCCGTACGACGCCTTTTTCGGCGAGACGAACCGGGATCGTGTTGGATCGCCCGATGAAGGAGGCGACGAACTGGGTTTGCGGCCGCTCGTAGATATCGACCGGCGTTCCGATCTGCTCGATCCGGCCTTTATTCATCACCGCGATGCGGTCGGCGCAGACCATGGCTTCGGTCTGGTCATGCGTCACGTAAACCATCGTGATGCCGGTGGTGTCGTGCAACCGCCGGATTTCGAAACGCATCTCCTCTCGCAAATTGGCGTCGAGGTTGGAAAGCGGCTCATCCAGCAGAAGGATTTCCGGCTCGACGACGAGCGCCCGCGCGAGCGCCACGCGCTGCTGCTGGCCGCCCGAAAGCTCCGATGGATAGCGTTCGGCGAGGTTGTCGAGGCGCACGACACTCAATACTTTTTCGACGCGCGTTTTGATCTCGGGCTTCGAAACCTTGCGCACCTGCAATCCGAACGCGACGTTCTCCGCCACCGTCTTGTGCGGCCACACCGCGTAACTCTGGAAGATCAGCGACATGCCGCGCCGCTCCGGCGGCACCACCTGCCCGGCCCGCGAGAGAACCCGATGACCGACGGTGATCTCTCCGCCGTCCGGCTCGAGAAAACCCGCGAGCAATTGCAGCGTCGTGCTTTTACCGCAACCCGACGGTCCGAGCAGCGCGACCACCTCCCCCGTCTGCGCATCGAGATCGAGCGACGACAGCGCGACCACCGAGCCGTAGTTCTTGCGCAGGCCTCGGATCGAGATCATGGAGGAGCCCATCACGTAAACGATTACGCACAAAAAATAGGGGCAATTCTTCGCTGCCGTCAAGTGCGCTTTAGATGCCGGCTTCCGATTGAAGGGGCGAGGCCCGCGCCGGTCCGGATCTGCGACCGCCAGCACCCGCTACGAAATGCATCGGGCACAAGGCACGTCGATTATTTCGCGCACGGGAGATCTCTCGAATTTGCCGCGCTGTCCGAGCGGCATGCGTATCGTCCGGAACATTGACGGGATGACAGCGGTCCCCGTGTCCGAATTGTAGGCGGCAGCCTCACAGTGCCGGCCGGTCCGCCGTCCCGGCTGCCCGCCGCCTCCTCATGCCGCTTTTTATCCGCGCGGCCAGGTCACGCCAGTTCTGTGGTGACGCTCGTCGATCCATCCGTCCGTAACGCGATGTCTTCGCTTCCGCATTTCTTCGATCCTGCCAAAGGCGAAAGTGCGTCGCTCTATTCTCCGGCGATCATTCCGCCGCGCGAGGCTGCAATGCCTTCGCCACGACTGGCACGTCGGCATGGAAGCGCCGAGGGCGCGCACATCTAAATGAACGTCTTTTAATGCGTTGGAAGGGTGACGGTTAGCAGGGCCGCGCAGCTTCGCGCGTTTAAGAGGAAGCGTTCTCGCACGTCGGAGCGGCAGACTAAGGCCAGATACCGTGGGCAGCATCGATCCTAAAAAGCGTTCACGCTTGCGTGCGGTGGCCCTTCTCGGCGCCGCCGCCCTCGCCGCCGCGGCGGTTATCACATTTTTTTGTTGGCGGGGCGGCGCGCCCCGTCCCGCCGCGGCGAAGCCTGCCCCGACCGCGGTGCCCGTAAGCGTCGTCGCCGCGAAACGACAGGACGTCCCCATTTATCTTTCGGGATTGGGATCCGTCCAGGCGGCGAACACGATCGCCGTGCACGTGCAAGTCGACGGCGTCCTGCAGAGCGTCGAATTCAAGGAAGACCAGTCGGTCAAGAAGGGACAATTGTTGGCGCGTATCGACCCGCGCGTCTATCAAGCGGCCCTGGAACAGGCAAAGGCGAAAAAGGCACAGGATCAGGCGCAGCTCGTGAGCGCGGAGACCGATTTGAACCGGTTTGTGACGCTTCTCAGCCGAAACGCCGAGACGCAGCAGAATGTCGACCACCAGCGCGCGCTCGTCGCACAGATCAAGGCGACGATCGATGCCGATCAGGCGGCTATCGATTCCGCGCAAGTGCAGGTCGATTTCACCAGCATCACCTCTCCCGTCGACGGACGCGTCGGCATCAGGCAGGTCGATCCGGGCAACGTGGTGCATGCAGCCGACCAAACGCCGCTCGTCACCGTGACGCAAGTCAAACCGATTTCGGTCATCTTCACCCTTCCCGCAACCGAACTCGACAACGTACGCGACGCATTGCGCAAGGGCCCCGTCGCCGTGACGGCGTTTGATCAAGACAACGTGAAAGCTCTAGGGACGGGCACGCTTCTCCTCATCGACAATATCATAGACCAGACGACATCGACGATCCGGCTCAAAGCCGTGTTCGCGAACGAAGACGAGCGGTTCTGGCCAGGCGAATTCGTAAACGCACGCGTCCATCTCGAGACGAAAACCGGCGTCCTCGCCGTTCCCGAAACCGCGATCCAACGTGGCCCGCAGGGCCTCACGGCGTGGGTGGTGACCCCGCGACAAACCGCGGAGCTACGCAACATTCAGGCCGGCCCGACGGAAGGCGGAAAGACGATCGTCACCGCCGGATTGACGGAAGGGGATCGGGTCGTCACGAACGGACAATACAGGCTGCAGCAGAATGTGCCGGTCACCATCGGTTCTCCGGGTGCGGCTGACGAGCGGAGCGCCCCTTGAGCATTTCCGCACCGTTCATCCGCCGCCCGATTGCGACAACGCTGCTGATGGCGGCGCTCGCGTTCGTCGGATTGATCACTTATCCGCTCTTGCCGGTCGCGCCGTTGCCGCAGGTCGACTTCCCGACCATCCAGGTTTCGGCTCAGTTCCCGGGCGCCAGCCCGGAAACCATGGCGTCGTCGGTGGCCGCGCCGATCGAGCGGCAGTTCGGACAGATCGCCGGCGTCACGCAAATGACGTCGATGAGCACACTCGGAGCGACGTCGATCGTCGTCCAATTCGACCTCAATCGGAACATCGACTCCGCAGCGCAGGACATTCAAGCCGCGCTCACGGCCGCCAACAAGCAGTTGCCGCAAGCGATGCCGACCCCTCCCACCTACCGCAAGATCAATCCGGCGGATTCGCCGGTCCTCATCCTCTCGGCCGGCTCTGACACCTTGCCGCTGACGACCGTGGACGATTACGCCGACAACGTTCTCGCGCAACAGATTTCCCAGATCACCGGAGTTGCGCAGGTGGTGATCGCCGGCGAGCAGAAGCGCGCCGTGCGCATCCAAATCGATCCGGCCAAACTGTCCGCGCGCGGATTGACGCTGGAGGATGTCCGCGGCAGCGTGCTGACGGCGACGACCAACGCTGCCAAGGGAACGCTTAATGGCGCGCAGACGAGCTTCACGATCGAAACCAACGACCAGTTGACGGACCCCGCGCATTACGACGGCGTGATTCTGGCCTATCGCAACGGAGCGCCGGTGCGGGTGCGCGACGTCGGGCGTGCAATCACCGGGCCGGCGGACACAACGGTCGCGGCCACGCGCAACAACAAGCGCAGCGTCCTGCTGCTCGTTTTCAAGCAACCCGGCGCGAACGTCATCAATACCGTCGATCAAATCAAGGCGCGCTTGCCGCAACTGACGGCGACGATTCCGCCCGCGGTGAAGATCGACACAATCCTCGATCGCACAACGACGATCCGTGCCTCGGTCGCCGACGTCGAGTTCACGCTGGCGATCACCGTCAGCTTGGTCGTCATGGTGATTCTTCTGTTTCTGAGGGATTTCTGGGCCACTCTCATCCCGAGCATCACGGTGCCGCTGGCGCTGCTGGGCTCCGCCGCGGCCATGTATCTGCTTGGCTTCAGCCTCGACAATCTGTCGCTGATGGCCCTCACCATTGCCGTCGGCTTCGTCGTGGACGATGCCATCGTCGTCGTGGAAAACATCCATCGCCATATCGACAACGGCGCGTCGCCGATGGAAGCCGCGTTGAAAGGCTCCGGCGAAATCGGCTTCACCGTCATTTCAATCAGCCTGTCGCTGATCGCCGTCTTCATCCCGCTGCTGCTCATGGGGGGGATCATCGGACGGATGTTCCGCGAATTTGCCCTGACAGTGACGGCGGCCATCGCTGTTTCGGCATTCGTCTCGCTGACCTTGGCGCCGATGCTGTGCTCGCGCTTCATGCGGCGGAAAACGGACCGGCACGGGCGGCTCTATCGCTTCGTCGAAGCGGGATTCGATGCCCTGCACGACGGCTATCGCCGCAGCCTCGCCGTCGTTCTGCGGCACCAGTTTCCGACGCTGTGCGTATTCTTCGCGACGCTGGCCGTGACCGGCTTCATGTTCGTCGAGATACCGAAAGGCTTTTTCCCGACGCAAGATACCGGCTTGATCGTCGGCCTCTCGGAAGCGGCGCAGAGCGTGTCGTCGGCCGAGATGCTGCGCCTGCAAAAGGCCCTCGGCGATGTGCTTCTGCATGATCCCGACGTCGCCGCGTTCGGTTCCAATATGGGCAACGGCGGCGGCGCCTCGACATCGAACACGGGCCGCTTCTTCATCGCGCTCAAGCCGCGCGACCAGCGCACGCTGACGGCGTCGCAGATCATCGATCGGCTGCGGCCGGAGCTCGACAAGGTCGAGGGCGCGCGGCTGTTCCTACAGCCCTCTCAAGACATCACGGTCGGCGGCCGCATTTCACGCGCGCAGTTTCAGTACACGCTGCAGGACGCCGACATCGCGGAGCTCAATACGTGGTCGGGAAAGCTGCTCGAAAAGCTTCGCACGCTGCCGCAGCTCGCCGACGTCTCCAGCGACGTGGAGTCGAACGCGCCGCAAATGAAAGTCACGATCAATCGCGATCAGGCGTCGCGCTTCGGTATCGCGCCGCAACTTATCGACGATACGCTGAACGACGCCTATGGGCAGCGGCAGATCACGCAGTACTTCACGCAGATCAACACATATCCGGTCATCACCGAGATTCTGCCGCGGCTGCAGGGCGATCCGTCCTCGCTGACGCAGATCTATGTGAAGTCGCCGCTGACCGGGGAAGCGGTGCCGCTGGCGTCGCTTGTCGACGTCGATACCAGCCAGGTCGGCCCCCTATCCGTCTCGCATCAAAGCCAGTTTCCGGCGGCGACGCTCTCGTTCAATTTGCGCAGCGGGGTTTCACTTGGCGAAGCGGTGAACGCGATCCAGGCGGCGGCGCGCGAGATCAAAATGCCCGCCTCGGTGGTCGGCAGTTTCCAGGGCAATGCGCAGGCGTTCCAGACGTCGCTTTCCAGCGAGCCGTTGCTCATCGCGGCGGCGCTGATCGTCGTCTACATCATTCTCGGCATGCTGTATGAGAGTTTCATCCATCCGTTGACGATTTTGTCGACCCTGCCGTCGGCCGGCATCGGAGCGCTGCTCGCGCTCCAACTCGGCCGGCTCGACCTTTCCGTCATCGGGATCATCGGCATCATTCTTCTCATCGGCATCGTGAAGAAGAATGGCATCATACTCGTCGACTTCGCGATCGCAGCGGAGCGCGACCGCGGCGTGCCGCCGGTCGATGCGATTCGCGAGGCGTGCTTGCTTCGCTTTCGTCCCATCGTGATGACGACGGCGGCCGCAATGCTGGCTGGCCTGCCACTGATGCTCGGCCACGGGACGGGCTCCGAGTTGCGTCAACCGCTCGGCTTCGCCATGGTCGGCGGGCTGGCGCTGAGCCAGTTGCTGACGCTCTACACGACCCCGGTCGTTTATCTCTACCTCGATCGCCTGCAGAACCGGCTTTCGAGTCATCGTCGGGTAGTGCATGAGCAGCCATTACAACAAGCTGCTGAATAATATCGTCGCAAGTGACTCAATCTTCGAGGAGGTCCGTGAGCCGGCGGAACGCCGCTCCGTCCCAAGCTGCTCCCAGCCTCGGGCGCCTTCCTTGCGGGCCGCAGCTTGTGCGCGAGCCCGGCTGCGAGCGCGGACATGGCGAGACGACCTTAGCGCATCGTCAGGACGATCTTGCCCGCGGCCTGCCGATCAAGCAGCCGGCGCAGAGCCTTGCCGGCGTCCTCCAGGGGATAAGTTTCGGTCACCGGCGGATTGACCTGGTCCGCTTCGTACATGCGGCAAAGATCGGCAAAGGCGTGCTGGTCGACGGGCGGCTTTTTCTCGCGATAGAAGCTCCACGAGAAGCCGATGATCGTCGCGTTCTTCACCAGCGCATGGTTTGCCGGAACGAGCTGCCGCTCGCCGGAGGCAAAACCGACGACGAGAATCCGCCCCTCGAAATTGATGCACTTCAGGGCCCACCTGAAGGCGTCGCCGCCGACCGGATCGAAGACGACGTCGACGCCGCCGGTCAGGCTCTTGATGCGCGCGACGACGTCCTCGCTCGCATAGTTGATCAAATGGTCAGCGCCGTGCCCCGCGGCGAGATCGAGCTTCGCCGTCGAGCTTGCCGTCGCGATCACCGTCGCGCCCAGCGCCTTGCCGACTTCGACCGCCGCTATTCCGACGCCGCCGCCGGCGCCAGTGACGAGCAGCACCTCGCCTGCCTTGAGGCCTGCGCGATACTGCAACCCGACATGCGCCGTTCCGTAGGAGATTGGAAACGCGGCGGCCTGCACGAAGTCCATGCCACGCGGCATCGCGAAGGTGTGCGCCGCCGGCATCACCGCCTCTTCCGCGAAATAGCCGTAGCGCGAATAGCCCACGATGCGGTCGCCCGGCTTCAGTCCTTCGACGCCCGGCCCAGTCTCGATGACTTCGCCGCCCGCTTCCATGCCGGGAACGAAGGGCAGTTGCGGCTTGTGTTGGTACTGATCGGAGATGATGAGGGAATCGGCAAAATTCACCGCCGCCGCATGGACGCGGATGCGCACCTCGCCGGCGCCGGGCCGCCGCGCCGGGATATCCGAAACGGCGAGATCCTCAGGGCCGCAATGGCGTTGAATCTGGATCGCGCGCATCCAATCCCTCCCTCTCTCTCCGTCGGATTGACGGAATAGGCCCCCATTGCATCCAATTCAGCATGCAGTATCGACAGGCGTCGAACGGGTCAAGGACGGGCAAGAATAGAGAAAGGAAAACGCGAGGCGCGATTAGACGTGCTGCCCGCCGTTGATGTGGATCTCGGCGCCGTTCACGTAGGACGACGTCTCGGTGCACAGCACGTAGATGATCTTCGCCACCTCGTCCGGTGTGCCGAGCCGCTTCATCGGAATCTGCTTGGCGACGATCTCATCGGTTCCAGGCGAGAGGATCGCCGTATCGATCTCGCCCGGCGCGATGGCGTTGACGCGAACCCCCACCGCGCCGAAGTCGGCCGCCATCTCGCGCGTCAGCGCCGCCAGCGCCGCCTTGGACGTGGCATAGGCCGCGCCGGCGAACGGATGCACGCGTGAGCCGGCGATCGAGGTGACGTTGACCACCGAGCCTTTCGCCGCCTTCAGTTCGTCGAGCAGCCCGCGCGCCAGCATGATCGGCGCGAAGAAATTGACGCGGAACACCTGCTCCCAAGTGTCGAGGTTCGTGTCGATCGAGCCCATGCGCACGCCGCCCCCCGCTTTCGGCGAGATGGCCGCATTGTTGACGAGCGCGTGCAACTCGCCGTTGTCGAGCCGCCGCTTGATCTCGGCGATCGCCTCCGCGGTGTTCTCGGGGTTGCCGAGATCGACCTGGATGTGATCCTCAGGCCCTGCCTCCCACGGACAGTTCTCAGGGAAACCGTGCCGCGAGCAGGTGATGACGCGCCAGCCTGCCGCGGAAAAGCGCTTCACGGTGGCATGGCCGATGCCGCGACTGGCCCCCGTCAGAAGAAGGGTGCGGCGCGGCTCCTGGGGCGGACGTTGAGGCATGCGGGGTCACTGATCCTGCTGGCGCCGCTCTCGCGGCGAAGCGCGACTTTACCGGATTTTCACGGCACATGCGCCGCCGCCCGACGTAAGGTCAAGGATAGAGGCGCGTTTTGACCCAATCCTCGGCGAATTGCGCGCGGCGATATTCCACCCGGTCATGCAGACGGAACGGCCGGTCGTGCCAGAACTCCATCGCCACCGGCACGATGCGGAAGCCGGACCAGTGGGGCGGGCGCGGCACCGTGCCAACGGCGTATTTCGCGGTCGTTAACGCGATCGCCTTCTCGAACGCCATGCGGCTTTCCAGTGGCGACGACTGCTTGCTTGCCCAGGCGCCGATCTGCGAGCCGCGTGGGCGCGTCGCGAAATAGGCGTCGGCTTCGGCGTCGGTCACGCGCTCGACCGGCCCGCGCACGCGCACTTGTCTCCGTAGCGACTTCCAGTGAAAGACGAGCGCCGCCTTCGGCTGCCCGGCAAGCTCCCTTGCCTTCTTGCTTTCAAGATTGGTGTAGAAAACGAAGCCGTGATCATCGACGCCCTTCAAGAGCACCATGCGCGCGTCCGGCAGACCGGTGTCGTCGACCGTCGCCAGCGTCATCGCATTCGGATCGTTCGGCTCGGACTTCTTTGCGTCCTCCATCCATTCTGCGAAAAGCGCGAAGGGCTCGGTGGCTTCGGTGAAGTCACCAGATGTTAACGGCTGTTGATGTTTCATGAATGCACGCAATTCGTGGACGTGAGTGAACGGCCGATGTGGGCCCGCGCAGAAACTCTATATAGTCGAGCGGCGGCGGCGTGCCTATGGCGCCCACGGCCGGTAGCCAAGCGGATCGCGCGTTGCGCCCTGCTGGCCGCCCTCGCGATCCCCACCGGCGCCTGCAGTACGACCTATCAGTTGGGCGGCCTCTTCGGCCAGGACGACACGCCGGCCACCACCGGATCGCTGCCGAGCGCCGCCGAGAAGAAATCGGCCGTCGCGACGCTCGCAGGCGGCGACCTCGCCGCCGCCAAGGCGGTGGTCGCGCGACTGTTCTCCTTCGACCGCAAGGACCTTGCGCTGCCTTGGGAGAATCCCAGCACCGGCGCGCGCGGCACCGTCACGCCGCTCGCCTCCGCCTACACGCAAGACGGCTACAAGTGCCACGACTTCCTCGCCAGTTACATCAAGGATGCCGCCGAGTCCTGGTATCAGGGCGGTGCCTGCCGCATTAAAAGCGGACGCTGGGAAGTCCGCGAGATCAAGCCGCTGCGCCGGTCGTAAACGCCGCGCGGTGGCGTTGCAGAGCGGCCACACTCGCCCCACATTGGATGCGAACCTCCGTCTGGCGTCCGCCGGGCGGCATTCCTTATGACCACCGGAGCAGATGCCGATGCGTAACCCCTATGATGTCCTGGGGGTCAAGCCGAGTGCAGGCCACGACGAAATCAAGAAGGCGTTTCGCCGGCTTGCGAAGAAGCTGCATCCGGACGCCAACAAGAACGACCCCAAGACGGCGGTGCGCTTCGCGGAACTCAACGCCGCCTATGAGATCGTCGGCGACGAGAAGAAGCGCAAGCAGTTCGACCGTGGCGAGATCGACGCCGAGGGCAAGCCGACCTTCCAGGGGTTCGAGGGTTTCGGCGGCCATCCCGGCGCCGGCGGACGCGGCCGGCAGGGCTCGCCGTTCGAAAGCTTCACCTTCAGCGCCGAGGATCTGCAGCGCGCCCGCAGCGGGCGTGGCGGCGGCGGCGGATTCGGCGGCTTCGAGGATATCCTGAGCGGCGTCTTCGGCGGCATGGCAGGCGGCCGCGCCGGCGCAAGACCGAACTTCGGGGGCGGCGGCTTCGGCGTCGCGGATATGCCCGCCACCGGACAGGACGTCGTCGGCGAGGTGACGATCGCGCTCGCCGAGGCGGCGCACGGCACCAAGACGCGCGTGCAGTTGCCGACTGGACGCGAGGTCGAAGTCAAGGTGCCGAGCGGCCTCAACGACGGACAGCAGATTCGCCTCAAAGGCCAGGGCATGCCGGGGCAAAGCGGCGGGCCGGCCGGCGACGTACTGATCACGGTGCACATCGCGCCGCATCCGCACCTCAGCGTCGACGGCAAGAACCTGCGCGTCGACATCCCGGTCACGCTCTACGACGCCGTGCTCGGCGGCAAGGTCCGCGTGCCCACCCTCGACGGCGCGCTCGACCTCGCAATCCCCGCCGGCACCAACTCAGGCCGCACCTTCCGCCTCAAGGGCAAGGGCATGCCCGCCAAGACGGGAGCCGGCGATCTGCTGGCGACGACGCGCATCATGCTGCCGGAAAAGCCCGATCCGGAGCTCGACAAGCTCATGCAGGCCTGGCGCGACACCAAGCCCTACAAGCCGCGCGGCGGATTCGAGCAGTAAGCTCAGAGCTTTGCCGCCGCGCCCCATCCTTGAGGAGCCATTCCAGAGGGCGGCCTCCTCGGAATGACGTCATCAGGGCGGCGTGCCCGCTACCGCGCCGCCGCCCTGACCGGCAGGCTCGAGCGCGTGGCGTCCTTGTCGATCTGCGCGTAGGCGGTTTCCGCGACCTTCTGTAGCCGCTCGCGATCCGACGGCCCGCTTACGACGTAAGTCAGCGCGCCATCGATCCAATACACCGCGCCGAGCTTGCCGGCGGCGCGGTAGCGCAGCGCCGTCTGCGCCGGCGCCGAGCGCGCGCAGTAGAGCGTATAGCGCTCGCCGGACGGGCCCTCATACATGAAGAAAGCGGCCGCCCCCTTCGGCCCCGGCAGCAGCCGCCCGCCGACCAGCTTCAGGTTCAGGGCCCGCAGGTCGGGCGCCACCACGTCGTGCCCGACGCGCTTGGACAGCCACTGCACCAGGTGCGCCTCTTGCGCGCCCGGCACTTCCACGGGGTGGCGCACCTCGACGACGTAAAGCTGATGCGCTTCGAGCGCGTCGGCCGTCACCGTCTTCGTGGCCGGGCCGCCTTCCCACGCGCCGCGGCCGATCCACCCTCCGGCGCCGCCAAGCAGCAGGGCCGCGATCACCTCACCGAAATGCCCCCGCCTGCACTCTCGCCGCTTTACATGCCCCGCCGGGCGAGCCGGAACGCAACGCTTGGGCGGCGCCCCCGCCGGAGAGCGGAGCCTCGCCAGAAGAACAACCGGCCGGCGCGAATATTCCTGTTTTGCCCCGGAACGTTACCCCCGTCCTTGAAGGGGCCCAAACCCTATGCCATAGGGTCCGCCCCGGCCGAGAACCGGCAATTGCGAGGACCCATGGCTTCAACCTCCGACCTGATGCGCGGAAAACGCGGACTCATCATGGGGGTCGCCAACAACCGGTCGATCGCCTGGGGCATCGCCAGGGCCTGCCGCGCGCATGGGGCCGAACTGGCCTTCACGTACCAGGGAGACGCACTGAAGAAGCGGGTCGAACCGCTGGCTGCGGAGCTCGGCGGCCTGGTCGTCGGCCACTGCGACGTCACCGATCCAGCCTCGCTCGACGCCGCGTTCGCCGCTATCGCCGAGAAATGGGGATCGCTGGATTTCCTCGTCCACGCCATCGCTTTTTCCGATAAAGACCAGCTCACCGGGCGTTACGTCGACACGACGCCGGAGAATTTCGCGCAGTCGCTGCAGATCAGTTGCTACTCGTTCACGGCCGTCGCGCAGCGCGCCGAGAAACTGATGCCGAACGGCGGCTCGCTCCTCACCCTCACTTATTACGGCGCCGAGAAGTGGATGCCGCACTACAACGTCATGGGCGTCGCCAAGGCGGCGCTCGAGGCCTCGGTGCGCTACCTCGCCGCCGATCTCGGCGTGAAGAACATCCGCGTCAACGCCATCTCCGCCGGGCCCGTGAAGACGCTGGCGGCGGCCGGCATCGACGACTTCCGCTACATCCTGAAATGGAACGAACTGAACGCGCCGCTGCGCCGCACGATCACAATTGATGAAGTGGGCGACACAGCAGTTTACCTCGCCTCCGACATGGCGCGCGGCATGACCGGCGAAATCCTGCATGTCGACGCCGGCTACCATGTGCTCGGCATGAAGCATCCCGACGCGCCCGACATCGCCAAGACCTGAGGCCGGCCTGTATCAAAACGTCGTTGCCTGGCGCAGCCTGTGGAAGATAGGCGCGAACGTCCTCTTGAGCCGGCTCCATCACCCAGAACAACTGTGGCCCTCATCCCGAGGAGCGGCCGCAGGCCGCGTCTCGAAGGGTGGCCTCAACCACATCGCCATCCTTCGGGACGCATCGCTTCGCGATGCTTCTCAGGATGAGGGCTTCTGACGGATGCCCGGCCCACGCCGCACATGACGGCCATCTGAAGCCTCGGCCTTGCCCCGTCGCAATGCGCGGTGTCTGATGCCGCCCCTGCGGACAGGGAGGCAGGCGCAATCCATGGCATTCGATCTGGTTTTGAAGGGCGGCCGGGTCATCGACCCGTCGCAGAACATCGACCGTGTTACGGACGTCGCGTTCACCGGCGGCAAGGTCGCCAAGGTCGGTAACGATCTCGCCCGCGAAGGCGCCGGCGAAATCCGCGACCTGACCGGCGCCATCGTCTCGCCGGGTCTGATCGACCTGCACACGCATGTCTATTGGGGCGGCACCTCGCTCGGCATCGACGCCGAGGATTTCTGCCGCTTGAGCGGCGTCACCACCGCGATCGACACGGGCAGTGCCGGCCCGGGCAACTTCGCCGGCTTCCGCAAGCATGTGATCGAACGCAGCGCCACACGCATCCTCGCCTACCTGCATGTCTCCTTCGCCGGCATCTTCGGCTTCTCGAAAACGGTGATGGTCGGCGAGAGCGAGGAGATGCGGCTGATGGCGCCCCTCGAGGCTGTCAAGGTCGCGGACGCCAACCGCGACGTGATTGTCGGCATCAAGGTGCGCGTCGGCCGGGGCTCCAGCGGCATCCATGGCGTGGCGCCGCTCGATATCGCGCTGCAGGCCGCGAACGAGGTTGGCATGCCGCTGATGTGCCACATCGACTTTCCGCCGCCGAGCTACGAGGATGTCGTCGAGCGCCTGCGGCCGGGCGATGTGCTCACCCACGCCTTCCGGCCTTTCCCCAACGCCCCGGTCGACCATCAGGGCAAGGTGAAGGACGTGGTGCAGCGTGCCCGCGCGCGCGGCGTGCTCTTCGACATCGGCCACGGCAAGGGCTCGTTCTCGTTCAAGACGACGCGCGCGATGCTCGCCAACGGCTTCTATCCCGACACGATCTCCTCCGATGTGCACGCGCTGTGCATCGAGGGCCCCGCCTTCGACCAGGTGACGACGCTGTCGAAATTCCTCTGTATGGGCATGCCGCTCAATGACGTGATCGCGGCGAGCACCGTCAACGCCGCGATGGCGCTGCAGCGGCCGGAGCTCGGCACGTTCAAGCCGGGCGCCGCCGGCGACGCCACCATTCTCGCCGTCAAGCAAGGCCAGTTCGACTATGTCGACGTCGTTGGCGAGCATATGACCGGCGACAAGCGCATCGTCTCGGAGGCCGTCGTCGTCGGCGGGCGCTGGTGGCATGCGCAGGACGAAGCGAAATTTCGCAAACTGGAGAACGCCGCATGAGCGCCGAAGACAATCTCAAGAAAATGGGTCTCGCGCTGCCGAGCGTGCCGACGCCGATCGCGACCTATGTCTCCTTCAAGCGCGACGGCAACACGATCTACTGCTCCGGCCAGGGACCGCGGAAGCCGGATGGCGGCTATTACACCGGCAAGGTCGGCAAGGACGTGACCGTCGACCAGGCCTATGAGCATGCCAAGATCGTCGGGCTCGGACTTCTCGCCGCCGCGAAGATCGCGGCCGGCAGCCTCGACAAGGTCGAAGTCATCAAGCTCCTGGCGATGGTCAACGCCGCGCCGGAATTCACCGATCAGCCAAAGGTCATCAACGGCTGTTCCGATCTCCTCGTCGCCGTGCTCGGCGAACGCGGCCGCCACGCGCGCTCCGCCGTCGGCATGGGATCGCTCCCGAACAATATGACGGTCGAGATCGAGGCCGTGATGCGCGTGGTGGATTAGCGCGACGCGGCGCGGCCTCGAACCGCCCTCATCCTGAGGAGCGCTCGAAGAGCGCGTCTCGAAGGACGGGGCGGCCTCGTGCTTCGAGACGCGCGCCGTCGGCGCGCTCCTCAGCATGAGGCCGATTAGGCGCTCCCTATCCCCACGGCTCTCCCGCCAGGAGCTTGTCGGAAAGCGCCTGCGCCGCCGCCGTGAGGAGCTTCTCGCCCTTTTCCTTGTTGGCGCGCCGCGCATCGCCCAGCACGCCCGACGCCGTGATCTCCTTGAACGAACGCGCACGATACATCGGGCGGTTGAGCGTCGTCCCCGGCGCCGCCGGCGGCGGACCATACGCGTCGGCGATACGCGCCGCGTCGACAAGATCAGGCGCGGCGACCATCATCATCGACGTCTCCGCCTCGCAGGCGTGCAGCACGTTCGGCTGATCTTCGAGCAGCGGCTTGAACAGCGGCTCCGCCAGCAGCCAATAGGTCGTCGTCGCGATCGGCACGCCAAGGTCGCGCGCCAGCTCCCCGACGATCACTTTCAGCGCGTCGATATTGCCGCCGTGGCCGTTGACGATGACGATGCGTTTGAAGCCGTGACGCACGAGCGACATACAGAGGTCGCGCAGCACCGCAAGATAAGTGGGCAAGGTCAGCGTGAAGGTGCCGCCGAAATCCATGTGATGCTCAGCGAGCCCGCACCACAATGTCGGCGCGACCACGACCGGCTGCTTCGCCGCGATCAGCCGCGCCGCGCGCCGCGCGATCTCGCCGCATAGGATCGTATCGACGCCGGTCGCGAGATGCGGCCCGTGCTGTTCGGTCGACGCGACGGGAAGCAGAACAAACGCATTCGCCGCGGCCCGCTCGCGCAACGCCGCGGCGCTCAGCCGCGCCCACTCGATGTCCATCGCGTCCTCCTGCGTCAAGCCTTCGGCTTGCCCCAGCCGCCGCCGCCCGCCGTCACCATCTCGATGCGGTCGCCATGGTTGAGCTTATGCGGTCCGCTCTTCGCCGCAAGCGTCACGACCTCGCCGGAGGCGCGCCGGCAGATGAACGTCGCGCACGCACCTTGCCCGCCGCCGGCGACGCCATGCGCAGGAGAGAGCGTGCGCTCGCCGAGCAGTGACGCCTCGACGCCGTCGGCCAGAACCTCGAACGCCTTGCGCACGCCCGCACCGCCGCGATGCCGCCCCGTCCCGGCGCTCTCGCGCACGATCTCGTAGCCGAGGAAGCGCACCGGGATCGCCGCCTCGATCGCCTCGACCGGCAGGTTCATCGTGTTGCCCATATGCGTGCGCATGCCGCTCGCACCCGCCGCATGCGCCGTCGCGCCGGCGCCGCCACCAACGGTCTCATAGTGCACGAAGCGGCGGCCGCTGCGCGGATCGATGCCGCCGAGCGTATAGACGCAGGCCGAGCCGTAACTGCCCGCCGGCACCTGCTCCGGATAAGCCTTGGCAAGCGCCGCGAGCAGCACATCGACGACGCGGTTCGACGTCTCCGTATTCGCCGCGACGACGGGATAAGGCGCGACCGCGTTGACCACCGACGCGTCCGGTGCGCTGATCTTCGCCACGTCGTAGACGCCCTCGTTCGGCGGGATGTCGCCGCCGGTGAGCGAGAGAAGCGTATAGTAGACGGCCGACGCCGTCACCGCGAGCGGCGCATTGATCGGGCCGTCGACGCACGGATCGCTGCCGGTGAAGTCGGCGGCGAACATCGCGCCTTTTTTCGTCAGCCGCACGCGCACGCGCGGCGCGACATTCGTGCCGACGCCGTCGCCGTCAAGCCTCTCCTCGTGTTCGACCGCGGCGTCGGGAAGCGCCTGCAAGCGGCGCTCGACGAGAAGCCGCGAATAGGCGCGGGTCTGTGTCATCACTTCCGCGACCACATCGGCACCGTAGCGTGTCGCCAGCTCCCGCAAGCGCAGTTCGGCGCGGTTCGCGCCCGCGATCTGCGCGCGGAAATCGCCATGACGATCCTCCGGCACGCGCACATTCGCCAGGATGAAATTGAGGAGGTCCGCGCGCGCCTGCCCGCCCTCGATGATCTTCAGCGGCGGGATGCGCAGCCCCTCTTTCACGATCTCGTCGCAGACGCTGGAGCTGCCCGCCGCGATGCCGCCGACATCCGGCCAATGCACCCGGCTGAGCGAAAACCCCAGCAAGTGCCCGCCGACGAAGATCGGCATCATCAGCGACACGTCCGGCAGATGCGTGCCGCCGAGGTAAGGATCGTTGAGCACGACGCCGTCGCCGGGCCGCCATGTCGCCGGCGCGAAGGTCCCGAACGCCGCCCGCACGGTGAACGGAACGGCGCCGAGATGCACCGGAATGTCGTTGCCCTGCCCAACCACCGCGCCCTCGGCGTCGAGCATTGCGCAGGAGAGATCCGCGGAAAGGCTGAGCAGCGGCGAGAACGACGTGCGCATGATGACAGACTTCATCTCGGCGCAGATGGCGTAGAGCGCGCTGCGCACGACCTCGAAGGTCACCGGATCGCGCGTGATGATCGTATCCTCGCCGCCCGTCATCGTTGCGATCCTTTCAGCGCGATGACGACGCTGCCGTCGGCGTCGATGACGGCGCGCTGCCCCTCATGCACCCAAACCGTCGCGCCGGCATGCGCGATGATCGCAGGCCCCGCGACCGGCTCCGTCCGCGCCGACGCGGCATCGAGAAGCGGCGCCGCGATTTCACGTCCGTCCCGCAACGAGAGCGGCGTGGTCGCCGGATGGGCGGGCGGCGCATCATGCCGCGGCGCCGTGAGCGTGCTGCGGCCACCGAGCGGCAGCCGCGCCACCAGCCGGAGATTGACAGCCTGCACGCGCGCATTCGGCAGGTCGAAGCCGTATTCATTCGCGTAGAGGCGGCGAAAGCGCGTCTCGATCTCCGCGATGGGCGGAAATTCCGCGCCACCGGGGCCGAGCGGCACCGCAAGCTCGAACATCTGCCCGACGAAGCGGGCTTCGAGAATGCGCTCCGGCGCCGGATGCTCTTTCCCTTCCGGCTCGGCGGCGAGCAGCGCGTCGATGCGCGCCTGCAATCGCGCAAAGGATTCACGCAAGTCCACGTCCGTCAGGTCCGCCAGCGGCCGCAGCACCGTCGCCGTGACCTCGTGGCGCACGGCGCCGAGCGTCGCGCCGAGGGCGCTGAACATGCCGGGATACGGCGGCACGATGACCTCGCGCGCGCCGATCTCCTCGCCGACCGCCGCGGCGTGCAGCGGCCCGGCGCCGCCGGACGCGAGCATCGCGAAGTCGCGCGGATCGAGCCCGCGTTGCACGGTCGCGAGGCGGACCATCTGCGCCATGTTGGCGACCGCGATGTCGATGATCGCATAGGCCGCGCGCACGACCGGCCAGCCGAGCGGCTCCGCGATGTGCTGCGTTATCGCGGCGACCGCCTGCGCGCGATCGATGCGCACGCCGGAGGCCGCGAACAGCGAGGGCACCAGCGTGCCGATGACGGCATGCGCGTCAGTGACAGTCGGGCGCGTGCCGCCGCGGCCGTAGCAGGCCGGGCCCGGATCCGCGCCCGCGCTCACCGGACCGACTTTCAACACGCCCGCCTCGTCGAGCCAGGCGATCGAGCCGCCGCCGGCGCCGACCTCGACCAAATCGAGCACGGCGCTGCGGATCGCGTAACCGCCGAGGTCCTTTCCTTCGACCAGACGGTCGGCATAGAACTCGGCCGCCATGATCGGCTCGCCGCCGCGCACGACGCCGGCTTTTGCCGTGGTGCCGCCCATGTCGAAGGTGATGAGGTTCGGCAGGCCGCGCGCGCGGCCATAGGCCGCTGTCGCGATGATCGCCGCCGCAGGGCCGGACTCGATGAGGTGCACCGGGTAGCGCGCCGCGTTCTCCGGCGAGGTGAGCCCGCCGTTCGATTTCACCACCATGAAGCGCTGGATGGCGCGCGCGCCCAACGCTTCGCCGAGGCGCGCGACGTAACGCTGCACCGCCGGGCCGATGTAGGCGTTCACCACTGTCGTGCTGGTGCGCTCATATTCGCGAAATTCCGGGCAGATATCGCTCGAGCGCGTGACGAAAACATCCGGCAGCGCATCGCGCACCGCCTGCTCCACCGCCTCCTCGTGCGCGGCGGAGGCATAGGAATTGAGGAAGCTGATGGCGACGGCATCGACGCCGGCGCGCCGCAGCGCATCGACCGCCTGCGTCGGATCGCAAAGCGGCGTCACCACCGAACCGTCCGCCGCGAGCCGCTCCGCGACGCCGAAGCGCAGCGCATCGGGCACCAGCGGCTCGCAGATGCGCACGTCGAATCCGTAAAGCGACGGACGCGCCTGCCGGCGCAACGCGATCACATCGGTGAAGCCTTGCGTCGCCAGCAGCGCCGTGCGCGAGCCCTTACGTTCAATGAGCGTGTTGGTGCCGACCGTCGTACCGTGGCACACGGTCGCGCCGGCGACCGGGGTCTTTTTCGCGATCGCGTCGATGGCGTTGATGACCGCTTGCGCCGGATCGGACGGCGACGACGGCAGCTTGAACGCCTCGACCAGTTCGCCGCTTGCCGCGTCGAGAACGACCGCATCGGTGAAGGTGCCGCCGACGTCGATGCCGATCAGCAGCCGGCGGGCGGCGCTCATCGCCCGGCAGGAGCCGCGTCGATCTGCTGCAGGGCCGAGACAAGCCGGTCCATGTTCTCGCGCAAGCTCACGTCGATGCGCAGATAGCGCTTGCCGAGGCCGCGGAACGACACCGAGCCGTCCTTGACGATGACGCCGTGCCTGAGAAGCGCCTCGAACACCTGCGTGGAGTCGAGCCCGCTGTCCTTCACGTCGAGCAGGAAGAAATTGCTGCGCGAGCCGGGCACCATGCGGAAGCGGTTGAGACCGGCGAGCTTCTGCGCCACGTAGTCACGCATCTCGACCACCATCGCGACAGTGCGCTCGACATGCGCGTCGTCGCCGAGAGCGGCGATGCCGCCGGCGACCTGCATGGCGCCGAGATTCCACGTCGGCTTGACGTTGATCAGCGGCGCGATCAGGTCCTTGTTCGCGGCGATGCCGAAGCCGATACGCAAACCCGCGAGGCCGAACGCCTTCGAGAAGGTACGCAGCACGATGAGGTTGCGATGGTCGCGCGTCAGCGCCATCGATCCCGGCGTCTGCGTGAAATGGATATAGGCCTCGTCGAGCACGACGAGCGTATCGTCGCCGGCCGCCTCGCACACCGCGCGGATATCCGCCTCCGCGAGCAATTGGCCCGACGGGCTGTGCGGATTGGTGAGGAAGGCGATTTTCGGTTTCGCCTCCTTCAGCGTCGCGATGTAGCGCTCACGCGGCAACGCGAAGTCTTCGCCCATCGGCACATAGACCGGGCGACGTCCCTCGTTCTCCGCAAACATGTGGTAGATCGGGAAACACGGCTCGCACATCACGATCGCATCGCCCTCGCCCGCGAAGGCGCGGATGATGAAAGCGATGACTTCCGTTTCACCCGAGCCGCAGACGACGCAATCGGCGTCGAAGCCGTATTTCTTGCCGACCGCCTCGCGCAGCGCCCGCGATGTCCAGTCCGGATAGAGGTCGATCTTGCTCGCAGCCTGCCGCACCGCCTCGAGCGCCTGCGGCGAGGGCCCGAACGGGTTCTCGGCGGAGCCGAGCTTGGCGATCTGATCCGGCGCGATGCCGTAAGTCCGCGCAACGAACTCGCGCGTAAGGCCCGGCGTATAAGGCTCGTTCTCGATAAGCGCACGATTATGGACGGCAACCATTCTTAATTATTCCTGAGGAAAAGCCGTGGCGCTGGGATTGGCGCTCCCTAGGGGAATCGAACCCCTGTTTCAGCCTTGAGAGGGCCGCGTCCTAACCGCTAGACGAAGGGAGCAACAAGCTCCGTCCCATAGCCCAGGAACGCGTCTACGCGCAAGGCCGCAGGACGCCATAGCCCTAGCGCCGCAGGATGCCGCCGAGCGCGCCGCGCACGATGGCGCGGCCGACCGTGCCGCCGACCGAGCCGCCGAGCGATTTTCCGATCTCCGCCGCCACCTTCCCGGCGACGCGGTTGGTCACCGAACGGGTGATCTCGCGCGAGATCACCTGCCCGGTCGACAGCTTCTCGCCCCGCTTGCGGTCGGTGCCGAAGATGCTCCCGAGCACGCTGCCGAGACTACCGAGTAAGCCGCCGCTGCCCGCTTCCGATTGTGTCGCCGCATCGTTCTCGACACGCTTCTGAAGGATCTCGAAAGCGGATTCGGAATCGATCGCCGTGTCGTATTTCCCCTTCAGCGGGCTCTTGGCGATGATCGCGGCCCGCTCCGCGTCGGTGACCGGCCCGAGGCGCGCGGACGGCGGGCGGATCATCGTGCGTTGCACGATCGAGGGCACGCCGTTGCCCTCGAGGAACGAAACCAGGGCCTCGCCCTTGCCGAGCTCGGTGATCACCTGCGCGCAATCGAGCTTCGGATTCTGTCGGAAGGTATCGGCGGCGGCGCGCACCGCCTTTTGGTCGCGCGGCGTGAACGCGCGCAGCGCGTGCTGCACGCGGTTGCCGAGCTGCGCCAGCACCGTATCCGGCACGTCGAGCGGGTTCTGCGTCACGAAATAGACGCCGACGCCCTTCGAGCGGATCAGGCGCACGACCTGCTCGATCTTCTCGAGCAGCGCCTTCGGCGCTTCGTTGAAGAGCAGATGCGCCTCGTCGAAGAAGAAGACGAGCTTCGGCTTTTCCGGGTCGCCGACTTCCGGCAGTTGCTCGAACAGTTCCGACAGCAGCCAAAGCAGGAACGTGGCATAGAGGCGCGGATTGGAGATCAGCTTGTCGGCGGCGAGGATGTTGATGACGCCGCGGCCGTCGCGATCGGTGCGCATGAAATCGGTGATCGACAGCGCCGGCTCGCTGAAGAACGCGTCCGCGCCCTGGTTCTCGAGCACCAGCAGTTGCCGCTGGATGGCGCCGACCGTGGCCGCCGAGACGTTCCCGTACTTCGTCGTCAGCGTCGGCGCCTGCTCCGCGACGAAGGTGAGGATGGCGCGCAGGTCCTTGAGGTCGAGCAGCGCCAGTCGCTGCTCGTCGGCGATGCGGAAGGCGATGTTGAGCACACCCTCCTGCGTATCGTTGAGGTCCATCAGGCGCGTGAGCAGGAGCGGCCCCACCTCCGCGATGGTGGCGCGGACCGGATGGCCCTCCTTCCCAAACAGGTCCCAGAAAACCACGGGAAATTCGTCGGGCTGGTATTTCAACCCCATGCCCTCGGCGCGCTTGACGAAAGCGTCCTTCGCTTCGCCGGGCATGGCGACGCCGGACAGGTCGCCCTTGATGTCGGCGGCGAAAACAGAGACGCCGGCGCGCGACAAACCCTCGGCAAGAATCTGCAGCGTCACGGTCTTGCCGGTTCCGGTCGCGCCGGCGACAAGGCCGTGGCGATTGGCGAGCTTGAGATCGAGCAACTCATACTTGTCGCTCTTGCCGACGACGACCGCGTGATCCTTCAGGGGATCGTCGGTGATGACCACCGAATCGGGTTTTGCGACCTTCTGGCTCTTCTTCGCCATTGTCTCCTCTTTCGCGGATCGGCACCGGCGGCGTCATATCGACGATAAGGACGCCCCTACCATCATTTGCCGTTCGCGAACAGGCAACGCGACCGCGCTCAGGGCTCGTTGACGAACTGCAGCCGTCCGGCGGGCTTCAGGCTGTGCACGTCGAACGTGCGCAGCTCCGTCGCCCCGTTGATATCGAGGGTGAGCACGATGCGGTCGCCCGCGACCGCGCTGGAGACGATCCGCGCGCCCTTCGGAAGCCGCGCCGTGACATCCGGCACGGCCGCTGCGACCGCACCCTCGTTGCGGTAGACGCGGTAACCGATGACGACCAGCACCGCCGCGACCGCGATGCCGGTGAACAGCACGGAGAGCAACATCAGGCGGCGCACCTTGGCGACAACCTGTGCGGCGTCCGGATCGAGGGCTGGATCGTCACTCATGGCTGCGGTGTCCCGATGCGACGGCGCGGGGGCACGCCCGCTGTCGTCCTGAAGGGGCAAGGTCTACTCGGCCCGGTCCGCGATGCGCAAGCGCGCCCCGATGCGACGGCAGTTGACTTCACGGGCGGCCCTCGGCCCATAGGCGCGATGAGCGACGCGCACGAAAGGATCGAGACGGTCATCGTTCCCCCCGACGGGGGAGGACAGAGGCTGGACAAAACGCTGGCGACCTTGCTGCCGGAGCTTTCCCGCTCGCGGCTCAAAGCGTTGATCCTCGACGGCATGGTGGCGTCGAACGGCCGCCCCTGCCGGGATCCGAGCGAAGCGGTCGCCGGCAGCACTGCTTTCGCGGTCACGATCCCGCCGGCCGCGCCCGCCGAGCCGGAAGGCGAGGATATTCCGCTGCGCATCGTCTACGAGGACGACGCGCTGATCGTGATCGACAAGCCCGCCGGCCTCGTCGTGCACCCGGCGGCCGGCAATTGGACCGGCACCCTCGTCAACGCCCTGATCGCGCATTGCGGCGCGAGCCTCTCCGGCGTCGGCGGCGTGCGGCGCCCCGGCATCGTGCATCGGCTCGACAAGGACACGACCGGGCTCATGGTCGTGGCCAAGACCGACGCGGCGCATAAGTCCCTGTCTGCCCAGTTCGCCGACCACGGCCGTACCGGCAGTCTGCAGCGCGGCTATCGCGCCTTCGTTTGGGGCGCGCTCGACCGGCCCCGGGGCACTGTCGACGCTCCGCTCGGCCGTCATCCGCAGGCGCGCGACAAGCAGGCCATCCGCCGTGACGGGCGCGAGGCGATAACCCACTGGGAGCGCCTGGAAACCTATCGCGGCAAGGGGGGCGGGATCGTCGCCAGCCAGGTCGCCTGCACGCTTGAAACCGGGCGCACCCACCAGATCCGCGTCCACATGGCGCATGCCGGGCACCCGCTCCTGGGAGACGATCTCTACGGTCGGGGCTTTAAAACAAAAGCAGAACACCTATATGAGCGAGGTCGCCTGGCTCTTCAGATGCTGGGCCGGCAAGCGCTGCATGCCTATCTTCTCGGTTTCAACCATCCATCGACGCGACAATATGTTGAGTTCCGTTCGGAACTGCCGGCCGATCTCGCTCGTTTACGAGGCGCCTTGGCAACCGATGGCGAATGACGCACGCCTGCGTTTGAGGGAAATTAAATTTTCGTAATCAATAACTTAGCCAATCTCTGCGGCCGCATGTCACGGCCGTTTGACAGCCGCACCTCTATCTTTGGCCGTCGCATTTCGGGTATTTTGCATCTGCGTGATCGCGTTTCGCGAACGCAAACGTTGTTGCCGCCGGCTCGGGGAAGCGGCGGCGTCACCGCCTGCCGCAAGGGGGCAAGCTAACAGGAGGGCGCACCATGGCCCGCGCTGCAATTCTGCCGATCCCGTCCGCTGAAAACGGGCTGTCGCGTTATCTCGAAGAGATTCGCCGGTTTCCGATGCTGGAGCCGCAGCAGGAGTACATGCTGGCCAAGAGCTGGCGTGAGCACGGCGACCGTGACGCCGCGCATCAGCTCGTGACGAGCCATCTGCGTCTCGTGGCGAAGATCGCCATGGGTTATCGCGGCTATGGTCTGCCGATCTCCGAGGTCATTTCGGAAGGCAACGTCGGCCTGATGCAGGCGGTGAAGCGTTTCGAGCCGGAGAAGGGTTTTCGCCTCGCGACTTACGCGATGTGGTGGATCAAGGCGTCGATCCAGGAATACATCCTGCGTTCCTGGTCGCTCGTGAAGATGGGCACGACCGCGAACCAGAAGAAGCTGTTCTTCAATCTGCGCAAGGCGAAGAGCAAGATCTCCGCCTTCGAGGAAGGCGATCTGCGCCCCGACCAGGTGCAACTCATCGCAAAGCGCCTGGGCGTCACCGAAACCGACGTGGTGGACATGAACCGCCGTCTCGGCGGCGACGTCTCGCTCAATGCGCCGATCCGCGAGGAAGGCGACTCGGGTGAGTGGCAGGACTGGCTCGTCGACAACTCCGACAGTCAGGAATCGCGGCTCGTCGAAAGCGAGGAGTTGGGCAATCGTCGCAAGGCGCTCGGCCTAGCCCTCAACGTGCTAAACGACCGCGAGCGCCGCATCTTCGAGGCGCGCCGGCTTGCCGACGACCCGATCACGCTGGAAGATTTGGCCAGCGAGTTCGGCGTGTCGCGGGAGCGCGTCCGCCAGATCGAGGTGCGCGCCTTCGAGAAGGTGCAGAAGGCGGTGCGCAACCGCCTCTCCGAGATCGAAAGCCCGGCAACGGCGCCAGCCGCCTAGCCACCGGCTACACACGAAGACAGACGGAATGCCCGGGCCGAGCCCGGGCATTTTCGTTTCATGACTCGGTGGCGGCCTTTTCCGGCCCCTTGCTCGACGACTTGGCGGCGCCGCTCGACTGCGGCGCGACGAAAACCAGGGACGTCTCGGCTTCTCCGAGGAGCGCTCCGGCGACATGGCCGAACGCCAATTCCTCGCCGGGGCGGCGGCTCACGCCCATGCCGACCACGTTCGATTTGGTGCGGCTCGCCGCCTGCATGATCGCGTCTTCGGCATTCTTTTCCGCACGCACCAAGGTGTTCACCTTGATCTTGTGATGCGTGCCCACCTTACCGATCTCCTCCAGCACCGATTCCGCCTCGCGCGTCCGCGGGCTTCGATTGCGCGCTTCCGGATTGATGACGAAAAGCGCCGTCGCCAGGCCTTTCGCCGCTCTCGCAACGGTGATCGCAACTTCAGCGCCCCGCCGCGATGTCTCGTTGCCGGTTACCGGCGTGAGGAAATTGAGCTTGGCGCCGAGCGGATCCACCTGATGGTCGCCGCGCGCGTCGACGATCATCATCGAGCCCTCGAACGCGGCCGCGAGCTTGGAAACGTCCGCCGCGAATCCGTTGCGAGCGGCCACCGGGTGAATGCCGACGATCATCAGGTCGTAACCGCGCCGCGCCTCCTCGGCGACCGCGTCGGGAAGCGCCGAATCGTGCTTGCGAGTGATGACATCTGCCTTGCCGATGTCCTTCTCCGCCTCCGCCCCTTCCGCCGCCGCGCGAACGATATCGGCGGCGGCGCCATCGGTGGCGGCCTTCTCGTCTCCGCTCTGCGCATGCGCCTGCGACAAGACGGTCACCGTCATGCCGCGCGAGCCGGCCAGCAGACCGGCGATGCGCAGCGCGAATTTGCCGGTCGCGCTGTGATCCGCGACGACCAGAAGGCGTTCGAGATTCGGCACGAAGGCTTTCGCCTCGAACTCCTCGCGCTCCAGGCGCTTGCGCTCCTCCCGACGCATCGGTAGACGGCGCAGCGCCCAACGCAGGGTCGGCGGCATCGACATCGTCGTGATCAGAGCCATGGCGACGATCATGGTGAAAAGGTTCTGGCTCAGCACGCCCATCGAAAGACCGATGGTGGCGACGATCACCTCGGTTGAGCCGCGGGCGTTCATACCGGTTGCGAGCGCGAGCGACTCCCGCGCCGTGAGTCCTCCGAAATAGCCGCCCGCGAAGGCGCCCGCCGCCTTGCCGACGCTGGCGATGGCGATGAGGCCGGCCGTGAGCAACGCGAGTTCGAGATTGCTCAGGATCGTGAGGTCTGCGCTCAGCCCGGCGAGGCCGAAGAACACCGGCATGAACAGGCCGGCGACGATCCCCCGCAACTGCTTGTCGATCTCCTCGGTCAGGATCGGCGACTCGCCGACCAGGATGCCGGCCACGAACGCGCCGAGCACGGTATGGACGCCGATCAGGTTGGTAATCAGCGCGGCACCGCCCATGATCACAAGGATGGCCGCGATCACCGGCGCCTCGCCGCGGAAGTGATCGTTGGTGAACTGGATGATCTTGAAGACCAGACGCCGCCCGAGCGTGAACGAGAAAGCGAGGAACAACAGCGTGCCGATCACGCTCTGCGCCACGTGCAACCAACTGAAGCTCTCCTGTCCCGCGAGACCGAGCGTGATGGCGATGATGATCCAGCCGATCGTGTCGTCGACCACGGCGGAAGCGAGAATGACCTGCCCGATATTGCGGCGCAGGAACCCCATGTCGCGCACCACCGACGCGACGATCTTCACCGAGGAGATCGACAGCGCGGTGCCGAGAAAGAGCGACGTGACGAGGCGCTTCTCCGGATGCGGCAGCAGGAATTCGGGCATGACCTGGCCGAGGGCGAAGCCGCAGATGAAAGGCAGCGTCACGCCCGCGACCGACGCGCTGAAAGCGGCGCGCCGCACCGCGCGTACGAGCCCCAGTTCCGTCTCCATCCCGGTGAGCAGAAGCAGCAACAGGATGCCGAACTGGGAAAGACCATCGAGCATGGCCTTCTGCGCCGGGTCTTTCGGAAACAGAAAATGCTGCGCGTCCGGCCACAGCACGCCGAGCACGGACGGGCCGACCAGCAGCCCGGCCATCAACTGCCCCATGACGGCCGGCTGCCCGAAATGCAGCATCGCTTCGCCGAGCAGGCGTCCGGCAACGATCAGCAGCACCACCTGCCCGATCAGAACGCCTTCGGAAGGGCCCTTGCCTTCCGCCGCCCATGCGGTCGCCGTACTGAACGCCAACACCGTCGCGGCGAGCGCAACCCCCGGCAACATGCGCCGGGCGCCGGCGCCGACGGCGGCAACGACGACACGAGCGAGAGGGATCTCAAAAAAGGACATCGACAACCGGCACAGCGAAAAGGAAGGCGGCGCGAGACAACGTGCGAACGCCGACAACGGTTGCACCTTACCGTAAAGGACCCTCCCGGAAACGAGGCAATCACATTGCCATCCCCAGGCGATACCCCATGGACGGAGCTATGCCGCACCAACACAACATCGATGCGCCAGGCATGGCCGCAACACGGTTGACCGAGGCGGACACGCCTGAGCATCATGTTCCGCGCATTTCGCGCTCTCCTCCCAGACGCCCCGTCGCTTCACGGACATCGTTCAATGGCTGAAAAACGCTCGGACAAACCCTCCGACGAAACTCCTCTTGCGTCCCTTCCCACGCCCGTCGTCGAATTCGAAAATTTGCACGAAATCGTCGGCAAGGCGCGGCAGAATCTCAACCAGAACCACTGGGACTACATCGTCGGCGGCACCGAGACCGAGACGACGCTCCGCCGTAACCGGATGTCGCTCGACGCCGTCGCGCTGCGCCCGCGCGTGCTGCGCGACGTGAGCAAGGTCGACGCGAGCGTGCAGGAGTTCGGCCGCAAGATGCGGCTGCCGATCGTGCTCGCGCCCGTTGGAAATCTCGAGGTGTTCCACGGCGAGGGCGCCGCCACCTCCTGCAAGGCGGCGGGCGACTTCGGCGTCTCGCACATGGTCAGTTCCGTCTGCGAGCCGGGGCTCGAGAAGACGGCAGACGCCTCTCCCGGCGCATTGCGGATGTTCCAGCTCTATGTGCGCGGCGACGCCGACTGGGTCGACGATCACGCGCGCCGCGCCATCGACAAAGGCTATGCCGCATTCTGCCTAACGGTCGACACGGCGCACTATAGCCGCCGCGAGCGCGACCTCGCCAAGCGTCACATGACGGCGGGGCGGCGGCGCGTCGCCGGGCGCGAGTTCCAGGCCGCGCTCGACTGGACGACGGTGAAGCGCCTCAAGGACAAGTTCAAAATTCCGCTGGTGATCAAGGGGATCGCGACCGCCGAGGACGCCAAGCTCGCCGTCGAGCACGGCGTCGAGTGGATCTACGTTTCGAACCATGGCGGGCGGCAACTCGACCACGGCCGCGGCGCCATGGAGGCGCTGCCGGAAGTCGTCGAAGCGACGCGCGGCAAGGCGAAGATCATCGTCGACGGCGGCTTCTGCCGCGGCACCGACGTGATCAAGGCGCTCGCCGCCGGCGCGCATCTCGTCGGCCTCGGACGCATGCAGTGCTATGCGCTCGCCGCCGGGGGACGCGACGGCGTGATCCGCATGCTCGAACTGCTCGAGGACGAGGTGCAGCGCGGGCTCGGCCTGTGCGGAGTCAACCGCTTCGCCGAATTGAATCCCTCATTCCTGCACGCGGCGATGCCGACCAACATGCCGCATGCGCTGAGCGCCTTCCCGCTGCTGGAGGTCGCGCCGTATAAATATTGATCGCGCGGACATATCCGGCGCTCATCAAGAAAATATAATGACGGCGTCTTCGGAATCCTGCGAAGGCGCTCGTCTTATTGCTTCCACGCCTTGAATGCCTCGGCGAAAGCGCGTTCGCCGGGATTGCCCTTCTCCACCGCGAGGATCGCGCGCCGGCCATTGCCGTAGACGATCGGAATATCGAACCAGCCGCGCTCCTTGAGGAGTTGCAGGTTTCGCTGCAGATCGCTTTCGGCGGACGAAAGCCCGACCAGGAAGAAGTTGTTGGTCACCTTGACGGCAAGGCCGGAAAGCGGGGCGCCGCGCGTCTGCTCGGAATCCTTCATAAGGAGACCGGGGACGTTGGCGACGCCGCCGAACGGATTGTCGGCCGGCACATTGAATGTGATCTCGACAGTATGACTGGCCGGCAGAGCCTTGTCGGTATTGCGCCGTATCGAAAAGGTCATAGCGAGCTTGCGATCCGGAATCTCGACGTCTGCGCGAACGGCCAATTCGGGCGACTGCCCCGGGCCCGGCGAAACAGTCTCGGTCCGCCACAAGGCGGAGCCGACATACCGGTTGCCTTCCGGGTTATTCGGATCTTCCTCGTAGAGGACGACACGCTGCGCGACCGCCGGAACGGGCTGCCCCGCCTTCTGGTCCTGACTGGCCGGCGCTTGTCCGGTCCCTTGTGTCTCCGGCTGCCCGTTCTGTCCGACGCGGTCGGTGATTTTCGCGCGTGCCGGGCCCGCATCCTTCGGCGTCGGCGCCATGCTACGGGTCACACCGAAAAGCCCCGAGATGCGTTCGCGCTGCCAATAGGCCGTGCCGGCGACGAGCGCGAGAACCAATAAGCTGCTCAGCGCCGCGATCAAACCGCGGCGCGCGGGATTGGAATGCTCGCGGTCATATTCCCCGCGTCGCGGCATCGGCCCCGGGGCGCGGCGGCGCGGCTCCGCCTCCGGTTCTTCCTGGGGTGGTGCAAAATCGGACACCGGCGGCAGCGGGGGCGGCGGCTCAGGTTCGGGCGCACGGCGCGACCGTTCCATGACGCGGCGGACATTGCGCTCGCGCGCGGGCGTCCGCAGGGCTTCCGAATCCACACGCGGCTCGATGCGGGATTCCACGCGGCCGTCGTCCCGGTTGCTCCCCGGCATATTGGCAAACGTTTCGCGCGCCGATCGCGTGGCCTGCGCGGCGGCATCGCCAAGGCCCTCGGCTTCCGCGACGACGTCGCGAAATCCCTTCAGTCCCTCGGCGCTGAACGGCGGCCGATCCGACTTCATCCGGTTGCGCTCGGGCCTCGACGAGGACCGCGAAGGCGCCGCGGCCCGCGGCTCACGCACGGCCGCAGGCGGAGGCGCCGGCGGCGCGGGGGGCGGCGGCGGCTCGGGGGCGGCAGGCGCGCGTCCACCGGATTCATCGCGCATGCGCCGTGCGGCGTCGGCCTCGACTTTGCGAACCGCTTCTTCGAGCGCCAAACGCTCGCGCGTGATCTCCGATTCGCTCAAGGGCGGATTGAGGCCGCGCAGTTGCGCGACAAGCGCCGTGCGCGCGCGCTCGTAAAGCGCGCGCCGGCTTTCCCCGGTACTCTTCTCGAGCCCTTCGACGGCGCGTTGAAGCAGCGGGAGATAATCGGTCATCGGGTGCCGAGGAACTCGCTCAGAGCTGGAACCAACCGCTTAAGCCTCAAAGGGGTTTTGCACAAGAATGGTGTCCTCGCGTTCGGGACTCGTCGACACCAGCGCAACCGGGCAACCGACAAGCTCCTCGATGCGGCGGACATACTTGATCGCCTGCGCGGGAAGCTTGGCCCATGATCGCGCGCCCGCGCTAGAGCCTTTCCAACCTTCGATCGTCTCATAGATCGGTTCGACGGCGGCCTGCGCCCGCTCACCGGCCGGCAAGTGGTCGAGTTCCCGGCCATCCAGACGGTAGCCGACGCAGACTTTGACCTCCGGCAGGCCGTCCAGGATGTCGAGCTTCGTCAACGCCAGTCCGTTGATACCACTGGTGCGGACGGTCTGCCGCACCAGCACGGCATCGAACCAGCCGCAGCGGCGCGGACGGCCAGTCACCGTGCCGAACTCGCGGCCACGCTCGCCGAGCGTGCGGCCGATGTCGTTGTCCTGCTCGGTCGGGAACGGTCCCTCGCCGACGCGGGTCGTGTACGCCTTGCAGATGCCGAGCACATAACCGATGGCGCCCGGGCCGAGGCCGGATCCCGTCGCGGCCTGCGCCGCCACCGTGTTCGAGGACGTGACGTAAGGATAGGTCCCATGGTCGACGTCGAGCAGCACAGCTTGCGCGCCCTCGAACAGGATGCGCTTTCCCTCGCGCCGCTTCTCGTCGAGAAGCGACCACACGGAATCGGAATAAGGCAGAACGCGCGGCGCGAGCGCGGCAAGCTCGTCGTAAAGCGCCTGCGGATCGACGGGCGGAATGTCCATGCCGCGCCGCAGCGCGTTGTGGTGCGCGAGCAATCGCTCGATCTTGCGCGGCAGCGTCTGCAACTCGTCGAGATCGGTGAGACGGATGGCGCGGCGCCCGACCTTGTCCTCATAAGCCGGGCCGATACCGCGCTTGGTGGTGCCGATGCGCGAGGCACTCGCGCTTTCACGATGCGCGTCGAGTTCGCGGTGCAGCGGCAAGATGAGCGCGGCATTCTCCGCCACGCGCAAGCGATCGGGCGTGACCTTCACACCCTGCGCGGCGAGGCGATCGATCTCCTCCACCAATGCTTTCGGATCGACGACGACACCGTTTCCGATGATCGACAGCTTGCCCTCACGCAAGACGCCCGAGGGCAGCAGCGAGAGCTTATAGACGTTGCCGTCGATGACCAGCGTATGGCCGGCATTATGCCCGCCCTGAAAGCGGACGACGATATCCGCCTGCGCCGACAGCCAATCGACAATCTTGCCTTTTCCTTCGTCGCCCCACTGCGAGCCGACCACGACGACATTCGTCATTCCCAGTCCTCAATACGCGCACGATCCCGCGATGTGAGGCCGCAGCCGGCCTTCATCGTGAGACGTGCGTCCACCTCGCCCGACCCTTTCGGATCAAGGGCATTCCTCATAGCCACCATGAACGATCATGACCGGCGGCACAAATTCGCAGTAAGTGGCTAGAATTTCAACGCTTTTGCTTGCTGAACGTGAGGAAGTTCACGCACTTTCGCTAAAATATCGGGCGGCATTATGCCGTCGATCTCAACCAGGGCGATAGCGCTGGCTCCCGGTGCATCCCGGCCGACGTGAAATGTCGCGATATTGATACCGGCAGCCCCAAGAAGCCCCGCGAAGTTGCCGATGAATCCGGGCTTGTCCTCGTTGGTGACGTAGACCATCGAGGGCCCGAACTCGGCGTCCATGCGGATGCCCTTGATATTGACGATGCGTGGCCGCCCATCGGCGTAGACGGTGCCGGCGACCGAGCGCTCCTGCCGCTCCGTCACCACCGTGACGGTGACGCGGCTCTCGTAATCGCCCTGCGCCTCGCGCGTCGTCTCCTCGACCACGATGCCGCGCTCGCGCGCGACGACCGGCGCCGAGACGACGTTCACGTCCTGCAGCATCGGCCGCAATAGGCCGGCGAGCGCGGCGGCGGTCAACGCCTTGGTCTTCATCTGCGTGATCGCTCCCTCATAGGTGAGCGTGACGCGGTTGATTCCAGTTTCCGTCAGTTGGCCGGCGAACGAACCGAGCTTTTCCGCGAGATCGATGAAGGGGCGCAGCTTCGGTGCTTCCTCCGCCGTGATCGAAGGGAAGTTGATCGCGTTCGAGATCGCGCCGCGCAGGAGATAGTCCGACATCTGTTCGGCCACTTGCAGCGCGACGTTCTCCTGCGCCTCCGTCGTCGCCGCGCCGAGGTGCGGCGTGCAAATCACGTTGGGGTGGCCGAATAGCGGGTTCTCCGTCGCCGGCTCGGTCGAGAAGACGTCGAGCGCCGCGCCGGCGATGTGCCCGCTCTCGAGCGCACCGCGCAGCGCCGCTTCGTCGACGAGACCGCCGCGCGCGCAATTGATCAGCCGTGCTCCCTTCTTCATGAGACCGAGCGCGCGCGCATCGATGACGTTCTTCGTGCGCTCGGTGAGCGGCGTATGCAGCGTGACGAAATCGGCGCGGCGCAGAAGGTCGTCCAGTTCGACCTTCTCGACGCCGATATCGGCGGCGCGCTCGGGTGAAAGATAAGGATCGAACGCCAACACCTTCATCTTCAAACCGTGCGCGCGATCGGCGACGATCGAGCCGATATTGCCGCAGCCGACGATGCCGAGCGTCTTGCCGGTGATCTCCACGCCCATGAAGCGGTTCTTTTCCCAGCGGCCCGCCTGGGTCGACGCATCGGCTGCCGGAATCTCGCGCGCCAAAGCGAGCATCAGACTGATCGCATGTTCGGCGGTGGTGATCGAATTGCCGAACGGCGTGTTCATCACGATCACGCCCCTCGCCGTCGCCGCCGGCACATCGACATTGTCGACGCCGATGCCGGCGCGGCCGATCACGCGCAACGCCTTCGCCTGCGCGAGAATCTTCTCGGTCACTTTCGTCGCGGAACGAATAGCCAAGCCATCGAATCCGCCGATGAGTTCGGCGAGCCTGTCCTTGTCCTTGCCGAGATTCGGCTGAAAGTCGACGGCGATGCCGCGATCCTTGAAGATCGCGACGGCGGCAGGAGAGAGAGCGTCGGAGATGAGGACTTTGGGGGCCATGGTTGGATGTCCTTGTCTCTAGACACGCTCGCGGATTGTCGCGCGCGTGCGGAGTTGTTGCGGTGTCGTCCCCGCGAAGGCGGGGACCCAGGACGCCCCGCCTCGCGAAAGAAATTCTGCTGGCGATTACTGGATGCCCGCCTACGCGGGCATGACATCCGTGAGGGGCGCGGCTATGCCGCTTTCGGCAAAGCCGCGTGCGCTTCCGCGAAGGCCCAATCGAGCCACGGCACGAGCGCCTCGACGTCGCGCGCTTCGACCGTCGCGCCGCACCAGATACGCAGGCCCGCCGGCGCGTCGCGATGTCCCGCGATATCGTAGGCGACGCCTTCCTTCTCGAGCAGCGCCGCCATCGCACGCACGAACGTCCATTGCGCGTCGGCGGGAAGCCCCGCCACCTCGGGAGCGACGATCTTGAGGCAGACGGACGTATTGGAGCGCGTGCGTGCGTCCTGCGCGAGCGACGCGACCCATGGCGTGTGCGAGACCCAGCGCATCAGTACGCCGGCATTCGCATCGGCGCGCGCCATCAGCGTCTTCAATCCGCCGACCGACTTCGCCCATTGCAGCGCATCGAGATAGTCCTCGACGCAGAGCATCGAGGGGGTGTTGATCGTCTCGCCCTCGAAGATGCCTTCGTTGAGCTTGCCGCCCTTGGTCATGCGGAAGAGCTTCGGCATCGGCCATGCCGGCTGATGCGATTCGAGCCGCGCGACCGCGCGCGGCGAAAGAACGAGCATGCCGTGCGCCGCCTCCCCGCCCAGCGCCTTCTGCCAGGAGAAGGTCACGGCATCGAGCTTCGCCCAGTCGAGCGGTTGCGCGAAAGCCGCCGACGTCGCGTCGCAGATCGTCAGGCCTTCGCGATCGGCCGCGATCCAGTCGGCGTCCGGCACGCGGACGCCGGAGGTGGTGCCGTTCCAGGTGAAAACGATGTCGCTTCCGGAATCGATCTTTGCCAGATCGGGTAGCGCGCCGTATTCCGCGCGCAGGAGCGTCGCGTCCTTGAGCTTGAGTTGCTTGGCGACGTCGGTGACCCAGCCTTCGCCGAAGGATTCCCAGGCGAGCATGGTGACGGGCCGCGCGCCGAGCAGCGACCACATCGCCATCTCGACCGCGCCGGTGTCGGAGGCCGGCATGATGCCGATGCGGTAATCCGCCGGCACCTCCAGCACTTCGCGCGTGAGTTCGATGGCGCGCTTGAGCTTCGCCTTGCCTGCCTTGGAGCGGTGCGAGCGGCCGAGCAGCGCGTCGGTAAGAGATTGCAGGCTCCAGCCGGGCCGTTTCGGGCAGGGGCCGGAAGAAAAATGCGGAACAGCCGGCCGCACGCCGGGCTTCGCGTTCGTCATGAGTCTACCCTTCCAGATAGAAGCTCCTCGGTGGGGAGGAGTGTCCCGCTGGCGGGGATAGGCAAAGGCCGCGAAGAAAGCAACAGGATAAAAGTTGGAAGCGCAGGCGCTGTTGCGCGGACGGCGATGCCCGCCCGTGCAGGCGTCGCCGTCCGGCAAAGCCCGCGTTTAGAACTTCAGCGCGAGCGCGGTGCGGAAAGTATTCATCTGGATCGTGATGCCGCCGACCGGAGCGAACTGGGTCCACTCGTATTCGCCGCGCAGGAACAGGTTCGGCAGCAGGCCGACGTCGATGCCGGCGCCAAGCATATAGCCGAACGCGATGGCGCCGTTCTTTGATTCGCTGGTCGATTGGACGAGCGCCAACGGCGGCATCACTCCGTTGGGGTCGGTCGACTGAATATTGATGCTGGCATAGCGCGTGTAGTCGATGCTTCCGACGGCGAGACCGGCCATCATGTAGGGCATGAAGTAGCCTGCCGCGTAACCTGCGCGGAACCGCAAGGTGCCGTAGTCGGTAACGCGCGCCGTGGCGCTCGCGCCCTGAAGCACGTCGTTGAAATAACCGTCCGAAGTGGTGAAGGAGCGGCCGATAGCATCGAGCGACGACGCCTTGATGTCCATGTGGTTGTAGTTGCCTTCGATGCCGACAACCGCGTCGCCCCATTGCGCGTTGTAGCCGATGAAGCCGCCGTAGCTCGTCCCGTTCGAGCTTTTCACCGGCAACTTCAGAAGATCCGAGATTTTCGCCTCGCTCTCGATCGTCGTGCTGCGAACCATGTTGGCGATTTGCGACTTCGCGGAATCGCCGAAGTCGAAATCGGCGCCGGTATATCCGACCTGTCCGCCGACATAGACGCCGGCCCAGTTGTAGCTCTCGGTCGGCCCCTCGTAGGCCGCGCCCCGCAGATAGTCCGCTGCCATCGCTTCGTTCGCGAAGAGAAGCCCCGCCAAACCTAAGACCGCCGCCGCACGCATGATCCGCCCTCTTGCATTCCGTATTGCTGGAATCCTCAGGTCGGATCATTCCGCATTAACCTTAACGTTCGGTTATGAGCGCGAATACCGAAAGCCACTAAAGCCGACCGACAAACAAAAGCGGCGCGGGAATGACCCGCGCCGCTTCTAGTTTCGACCGAAGAGGGTGAGCTTGGCTCAGCCTTTGCGCACCAGCGGCGCAGGCTCCGGCGGGAAGTAAGGCTCAGGCTGCGAGAACATGTAGCGGAAGCCGAGCTTGAAGTCGTGCGACTGCAGTTCCTTCAGCGTGTAGTAGGCGAGCGGACCATTCGCGCCGCAGCCGACGCAATCCACGATGCCCGTGCGCACGTCGCCCATGTTCAGGTAGCGATAAGCCGCTTCCAGCTTCAGGTTATGCGTCACGTTGAATGAGAGACCGGCGTAGAGGGCCCAGGCCATGTTCCACGACGAGTAGTCCCTGGCGAAGCCGCGCCCGGTCGTTCCGTCGGAGTTCAGGCCGAGATCCCAGAAACCCGTGACCTGGTTGTAGGCGGTACCGATACCGGCGCCGATGAAGGGCGTGACGCGCCACCACGTACCGAGATCGAAGTAGGCGTTAGCAAGAAACACGGCGGCGCCGTGATTGCCGTTGTAGACGTCGAAGCACTGGCCGCCGCCGGCGCAGAAGTCCGCGGCACCGGAGTAGTTGCCCGTCGCCAGGAACGGCACGCGCTGCCGATACTCGCCCGTCACATCGAAGCGCAGCCAGTTGTTGAACTGGTAGCCGATACCGACGCCGACGAAGGCGGGATCCTTGATTTCCTTTTGCTGGATGTTCCAGCTCGCCGGCCAGACGAACGCCGCGTTCGTCTGTGTGTGCCCGAACGAGCGGTAGTCCTGGATGCCGATACCGACATCGCCGCGCAGATACCAGCCGCTCGCGAAATCGTCGACCGGAGCCGGCATCGCCTGCTGAATGATTGGCGGCAAATCGGCGGCGCGCGCCGCCGGAATGGACAATACGGCCGCCATGCCCGCAATTGCCAAGACCCGCATACTGAACATGACTTTGTCCCTTTCCCCCGGCAAGGCCACGAATCGACGAGGCCGCACGTGGTTGAACCAACGGGACAAGAATTGCAGACATTCGTTAAACGGAGCTTAACCTTAAGCTTTAACCGCGATTATTAGGGTTACCGGGTGCTTTGCGGCACCCTCTCGCTCCCAACGAAGGCGCCTCCCGCTCCAACGAAAACGAGCGCCGCAAGGGCGCTCGCTTGGCTCGTCGGCGGTGTCGGCCCGCTCAATCGTGATCGAGCTTGCCGATGTGGTGCTGCGAGTAAAGCTCGACGCCGAGCTTGGCGACCAGATCGAGCTGCGTCTCGAGGAAGTCGATATGCCCTTCCTCGTCCTTCATCAGCTCCTCGAACAGATCCTTGCTGACATAGTCGCCAACCGAGCGGCAATACGTGGCCGCCTCCTGATAAAGCGTGCGCGCGCCATATTCGGCCTGGAGGTCGCACTCCAGGACTTCCTTGACGTTCTGACCGATATGCAGGGGGTCGAGCACCTGCATATTCGGGAAGCCTTCCAGGAAGATGATGCGGGTGGTGAACTTGTCCGCGTGCTGCATCTCCTCGATCGATTCCGCGCGCCACTTCTTGGCCAGGTCCGTGAAGCCCCAGTCGTCAAGCATGCGGTAGTGGATCCAGTACTGGTTGATCGCCGTCAGCTCGCTGCGCAGGCCGCGGTTCAAATAATCGATGACCTTGGGATCGCCCTTCATCCGGTGCTCCTATCAACGCATGACTGGAAGGTCGTTTCCCGACCGCATCAGTCTAGAATGATTCCAGATAAGAGCAAAAAGCAAGCCTGTCCAGTGTCGTCTTTGCCGAATACGAACGGCAAGGGCGAATCAGCCGGTTAGGCGTGCTGATGGTCGGTCTGCCCGGTGACGTGACGACCGGCAGGACAGCAGGCGCAGGCTGCGGGGCACGCCTCCAGCGCCTCGTCCATGATTCGGCGGATGGTCCGCGCGCAGCGCCCGCACTGGGCGCTGCAGCCAAGACATCCATAGACCTGTCCGGTCGAGCGCGGACGCGCGGCATCCCGGGCACAGGCCGAGCGAACGTCCTTGTCACTCAATACGTTACACGAACAGACAATCATGGGAGGTCATGCGTGAGGGAAGCTGTCGTGCCGGATGGGTATCGCGGCACAAATCAAAAAGCAAATGAAATCAACAGTTTAGACGATTTCTAAGGTGTGCGTCGCTGCGGCGGAGTGGAGCGGCAGGACGCCGTACACGGCGTCTCAGCGGCGCGAACGACCTTCCCCGCTGCGAGCGGGCCGAAAACGCAGCATGCGCGCCGAGATTCTAGAGCGGGATGAGGAAAAGTGTGGAGCGGTTTTCCGCCCGTATCCCGCTCCAAGTTATGAGAATCGATCACGTTCATGATTTTGGATCGATTCGATCCAAAATCATCGTGATCTAGGACCGGGACGTTGGGATAGCGGGTGGCCTTGCGCCGTCCTGCGGGCGTTGCGTCCTTTGCTTACGCCGAGGCGCTGACCGCGCCGGCAATCTCGTCGACGATCTGCTCGATCAGGATCGGATCGTCGCCTTCGGCCATGACGCGGATCACCGGCTCGGTACCCGACGGACGCACGAGAACGCGGCCGCTTCCGTTCAGTCGCGATGTCGCGCCGGCGATGACTTCGCTGACGTTCGGGTTTTCCAGCGGCTTTCCGGTGCGATAGCGCACATTGCGCAGGATCTGCGGCAGCGGCTCGAAGCGATGGCACACTTCGGACGCGGGCTTCTGCTGGCGCTTGATGACGTCGAGAATCTGCAACGCGGCGACGAAGCCGTCGCCCGTCGTCGTGTAGTCCGAGAGGATGATATGTCCGGACTGCTCGCCGCCGACGTTGAAGCCGTGCTCGCGCATATGCTCGAGGACATAGCGGTCGCCGACCGGCGTGCGCGCCAGCGTAAGTCCGATCCCCGCGAGATGGCGCTCCAGGCCCAGATTAGACATCACCGTCGCGACGATGCCTTTCTTTGACAGGCGGTCGTCTTCCTTGAAGCTCTCCGCGATCACCGCCATCAACTGGTCGCCGTCGACGACATGGCCTTTCTCGTCGACGACCACCACGCGATCGGCGTCGCCGTCGAGCGCGATGCCGATATCGGCCCGCATCTCGCGCACCTTCCGGCACAGCGCTTCCGGTGCGGTCGAGCCGCATTCCTTGTTGATGTTGAACCCGTCCGGCTCGACGCCGATCGAGATCACATCGGCGCCGAGTTCCCAAAGCGCTTCGGGCGCCACGCTGTAGGCCGCGCCATTGGCGCAATCCACCACAACGCGCAAGCCGTCGAGCTCGAGATTCTTCGCCAGCGTGCGCTTGGCATATTCGATGTAGCGCGCCTGCGCGCCTTCGATGCGCTTGGCGCGGCCGACCGCGGAAGACTGCGCCAGTTGTCGAGACATATCCGAGTCGATCAATTTCTCGATCTCGATCTCGATCTCGTCGGAGAGCTTATAGCCGTCCGGGCCGAACAGCTTGATCCCGTTGTCGTCATAAGCGTTGTGCGAGGCGGAGATCATCACGCCGAGGTCCGCCCGCATCGAGCGCGTCAGCATGGCGATCGCCGGTGTCGGCAACGGACCGACAAGGAAAACGTCGAGGCCGACGGAAAGAAATCCAGCCGTCAGAGCATTCTCGATCAGGTAACCGGACAGGCGGGTGTCCTTGCCGATCAGCACGCGATGGCGGTAGTCGCCGCGCTGAAACGTCAGGCCCGCGGCCATGCCGACCTTCAGTGCCAAGTCGGCGTTCAGCTTACCGTTGTTGGCTTTGCCGCGAATACCGTCGGTGCCGAAATATTTGCGCACCATGAGTGCTTGACCCCCAGCCCCCGGCGCGGGCGCTGATATCGTGAATACAACCTAGCCGGACGTCTTCCGCTGGCACGTCGGAAAGCTTTTAAGTTATTGACTTTCCGAACTTCTTGGTGCGGAGCGATTCCTATAGCGCACCAGGAGCGCCAGCATCAACCGCAGACGGCACTCTTTATAGGCGCATGTTGGCACCCAAAGCTTCAAGAATTATGAGCGATGGTTACAGTTTTGTCGGGATGCGAAGCCGCGCTCCGCATGCTACCAGGGCGGCATACGCCTTACCCGGGTCTTCATGCGCTCTGATTACCGCCCCGCCGCGATCGGTCTCGCGGGGTTTGCAGCTTTTCTGAACCTCTACGCTCCGCAGGCGGTTCTGCCGATGCTCGCGGCCGAGTTCGGCGCGGGCCCGGCGGAGATCGGAATGGCGATGACGGCGACGACGCTGGCGATCGCTTTCGTGGCGCCGTTCGTCGGCGCACTCGCCGACATCCTCGGCCGCAAGCGGGTCATCGTCACGGCGATGCTCGCGATCGTCATCCCGACGGCCGCGATCGCGCTCGCGCCCAATCTCGACATGGTTCTGGCCGCCCGCTTCGTCCAGGGGCTCGTCCTGCCTCCGATCTTCGCGGTGACCGTCACCTATATCGGCGAGGAGTGGCCCCCGCTCGACGCGACGACGATGACCGGAATCTATATGTCCGCATCCAGCGTCGGCGGATTCTTCGGCCGTTTCGCCACCGGCATCATCGCCGATTGGATCGGGTGGCGGGAAGCCTTCCTGTTCAACGCTGCGCTGGCGCTGATTTGCGCCGGCGGCGTCGCGCTGCTGCTCTGGCCGGAGCGCCGTTTCGTTCGCGCGACGAATTTGAACGCGGCATTCGGCCAGATGCTCAAGCATTTGCGCAATCCAGGGCTTGTCGGCACCTTCGCGATCGGATTCGGTGTCCTGTTCAGCTTCATCGCCGCGTTCACTTACATCAACTTTCTTCTCGCTGCGCCGCCCTTCAATCTCACCGCCGCCTTTCTCGGCAGCATCTTCATCGTTTATCTCACCGGTTCGGTGCTGACGCCCTGGACCGGACGCCTGGTGCGGCGCTTCGGCCGGCGGAGATTGGTGCTGGGGTTGATCGGCCTGTGGGCTGGCGGGCTGGCGTTGACGCTCGTCCCGTCCCTGCCCGTCATCATCCTTGGCCTGACGCTCTTTGCCGCGACCGGCTTCGTCTGCCAGGCATGCTCGACGAGCTACGTCGCGATCACCGCCAAGGAAGGGCCGTCGACCGCCGTCGGCCTCTACGTCACATGTTATTATATCGGCGGCAGCGCGGGGGCGGCGTTGGGCGGCGTCGCGTGGAACATCGGAGGATGGGACGCGGTTGCGGCGCTGATCGCCGCCGTCCTTGCCGTCATCGCCCTGATCGTGGCGACGGTCTGGGAGCGGGATAGGACGTAATTGTCATGCCCGCGAAGGCGGGCATCCAGCACGCCTTCGCCTTACTTTGAGCCGCGAGGCTACGGTGCACGGGCCCCCGCCTTCGCGGGGACGACACCATTGGGTGTCCGCTTACGCCTGCGGCTGCGGCTCCATCGGGCCCGGCGCATCGGGGCGCGGGCGACCCTTGCCGGCGGTCGGCACCGCCGAGGAGCGTGGCGTCTGCGGCTCGATCACGGATTCGCGCGAAGGCCGCTTGCCGTTGAGCAGATCGATGATCTCATCGCCCGACAGCGTCTCGAATTCGAGCAACCCCTTGGCCAGGATTTCCAAGTCGCCCCGCTTCTCTTCGAGGACGCGCCGCGCCTCGTTGTGGCCTTCCTCGACCAGGCGCCTGATCTCGGCGTCGATCTTCTGCGCCGTCGATTCCGACACGTTCTGCTGGCGCGCGACCGACATGCCGAGGAACACCTCGTCCTGGTTCTCGCCGTAGGCGACGGCGCCGAGCTCGGGCGAGAAGCCCCAGCGCGTCACCATCATGCGCGCAAGCCGCGTCGCCTGCTCGATATCCGATTGCGCGCCGGACGTGACCTTGTCGGCGCCGAAGATCATCTCCTCCGCGACGCGCCCGCCCATCATGATCGCGAGGCGCGAGGTCATTTGCTCGTAGCTCATCGACAGCTTGTCGCGTTCCGGCAACTGCATGACCATGCCGAGCGCGCGGCCGCGCGGGATGATCGTCGCCTTGTGCACGGGGTCGGTCGCGACGACGTTGAGCGCGAGGATCGCGTGCCCGCCTTCGTGATAGGCGGTGAGCAGCTTCTCCTCCTCGGTCATGACGAGCGACTTGCGCTCGGCACCCATCATCACCTTGTCCTTGGCGTCCTCGAATTCGTATTGCGTGACCATGCGCTTGTTGCGCCGCGCCGCCATCAGCGCCGCCTCGTTGACGAGGTTCATGAGGTCGGCGCCGGAAAACCCGGGCGTGCCGCGCGCGATGGTCTTGAGATTGACGTCCGGCGCCAGCGGCACCTTGCGCACATGCACCTTGAGGATCTGCTCGCGGCCGACCACGTCCGGATTCGGCACGATCACCTGCCGGTCGAAACGGCCGGGGCGCAGCAACGCCGGGTCGAGCACGTCGGGACGGTTGGTCGCGGCGATGAGGATGATGCCCTCGTTCGCCTCGAAGCCGTCCATCTCGACGAG
>JBDHSU010000016.1:0-43723 GCA_039808325.1 Variibacter sp.
GCCGACGCCCGGCGTCCCAGCGCCGCCGCCCACGGACACATCGCCACCGGCGGCGACGCCTGCTCCTGCTCCCGCCCCGGCGCCGGCGCCCGCCCCGGTTCCGGGCGAGGCCGCGCCGCCCGCCGCCTCAGCGGACCCCTTCGGCGAGGAGGTGACGCTGACGGCGCGGCCGATCATCTTCATGCGCGGCAACGCCAACTGGGATACGGCGTTCGAGACGCTCGTGGACAGTTTCAAGACGATCTACACCTACCTGGAGAAGCAGGGCATCAAGCCGGATGGCGCGCCGATGACGATCTACACGGCGACCGACGATACCGGCTTCCAGTATCAGGCGGCGGTGCCGATCGCGGCGGAGCCGGCCAACCCGCCGCAAGGCGATATCGCGGTCGGCAAGTCCCCGAGCGGGCGGGTGCTCAAATTCGTGCACCGCGGCTCCTACGATTCCATGGACACGACCTACGAGGCGATCACCAATTATCTCGACTCCAAGTCGTTGGAGGCGGAGGATCTGTTTTTCGAGGAATACGTCACCGACCCGCTGAAGACGCCCGAGGACAAGCTCGTCATCAACGTCTTCGTCCCGGTGAAGAAGGGGATTTGAGGCCGCTCGCTGTGCCTGTAACGGAATGCCCGGCTCGAGCCGGGCATTTTTATTTCGTTTGCGGTCGCTCAGGCGCGAGCGGTCTTTTTCTTCGACGTATTCAGCGCCACGGCGGCGCGGATGAGCGCCGAAAAAGCCTTCTCGTCGATCGTGTCGCCTTCCCGGATGTCGATGGCGCGCCGCGTGTTGCCGTCGAGGCTGGAATTGAAGAGGCGTGACGGATCGTCCAGGGAAGCTCCTTTGGCGAAAGTCAGCTTCACGACAGCCTTGTAGGTCTCGCCGGTGCAGAGGATTCCCTCGTGCTCCCACACCGGAACGCCGCGCCATTTCCATGTCTCGACGACGTGCGGATCGGCGTTTCTGATGAGCGCGCGAACCCGCGCCAGCGTCGCGCCGCGCCAGTCGCCGAGCTCCTTGATCCGCGCATCGATCTGCTGAGAGGCGGACGTTTCCTCTTTCGCCTGCGTTCCGCTGCCCTTCTTCATGGCGCTCCTATCTCCCACGCTTCGCCGGGCTCGAGCAGCCGGAACTGGTCCGGCCCGAGCCCGGATGCCGCGCGCGCGGCGTTGAGCGCCTGACGCGGCGCATCGATCGCCTCATCGGTCAACTGGAAGACGCCGAAATGGTGGCCGAGCGCCCGTTCGGCGCCGCAATCCTGGAAGGCGCGCACGGATTCCTCGGGGTTCATGTGTTGGTTGCGCATGAACCAGCGTGGCTCGTAAGCGCCGATCGGCAGGATCGCGAGCTTGAACGGCCCGTAGCGCTCGCGCGCCGCGCGAAAATGATGTCCGTCGCCGTAGCCGGAATCGGCGATGTGATAGATGCGCCCTGCGGGCGTGTCGATCACGAACCCGGCCCACAGGCATTTGTTGCGGTCGAACAGGCCGCGCGCCGTCCAGTGCCGGCTCGGCACCAGGGTCACCGCGAGGTCCGGCGCGATTTCGATCCGTCGATGCCAGTCGTAGGCTTCCGCGCGGATCGCGGGGTCGTGCGCGCGCATGACGACGTCGTTGCCGAGCGGCGTGATGACGCGGGCGCGATGCTTCGCCGCCAGCCGTGACAGCGTATCGATGTCGAGGTGATCGTAATGGCCGTGCGAGACCAGCACGATATCGATCGGGGGCAGGGCATCGAACGCGATGCCCGGCTCGCGTACCCGCTTCGGCCCGGCGAAGGTGAACGGCGAGACGCGCTCCGACCAGACCGGGTCTATCAGGATGTTGAGCCCGCCGCTCTGCAGGAGGAAGCTGGCATGCCCGATCGAGACGATGCGGAGCATTGCCCCCTCCACCCGCGCCGGCGGCGTATCCCTGGCCTCGTTGGGAACATGCTCCGGCCATCGCGCGCGACCGCCGGAAAGATGCCAGCGCAAAAGGTCGCCGATGCCGCGCGGCGCGGCGCCGTGCGGATCGAAGAAACGCACGCCGTCGAAATGATCGGAGACCGGGCCGTCGTAGTAACGGGCGCTTGCCGTGCGCCACGTCAGGGCGCCCGCGCCGGCGAAGAGGGCGGCAAGGCCGGCGAAAAGGCGGCGGCGGGTGAGGGACACGGTCGATCCTCGATCCAGGTCGCTATGACATTCCAATCAACGGCACGGCTTCCGAGCGCGCGGCTTGTGCCAACGCAGTGTCCAATGTTGCCAGCGCAATATCCTCCCGTTTAGCAAGCTCGAAATAAGCAGCGTCGTAAAAGCTGAGACGATGGTTGCGTGCCACGGCAAGCACGGCCGACGCGTTCGGCAACTCCGCCAATGTAATCGGTCCTTTCGCGAGCCGATCGAGAAACCTTGCCATTTGCTGTTCGGCAATCCGCTTGCGGCGTACCGCGACGAGCAGAATGTTTCGTATTTCGAACCACCAATGCATCGGCGCTACGGCATGCGCGTCGCCTTGCAGTAGTTCTAGCGCGGCGTTGGCGCGCACATCATTTTCATCCTGGAAGCACCAGGATGCCGCGACCGAAGCGTCCAATACGAAGCGCAAGCTACCTGCGCCCTTCGTCGCGCCATGCGAGGATCTCTTCGACGGTGACGCGAGGCGCCTTCGCCCGCATTGCCTCGATCTCCGCCATCGCGCGCTTCTGCTCCTCACGCCGGCGATCGGTCACTGGTGTCAGGTGCGCCACGGGCTCGCCGTGATGGGTTATGACCAATGTCTCTCCGCCCCTCACTTCGCGAAGAAGCTCGGAAAAACGGGCTTTGGCCACGGATGCGGAGACTTCTTTCATAATTTTGACCGGTCAGTTTGACTGGTCAAAATTATGAAGGTCCGGCTCGTTCGTCAATACGCGGCAATCAAGATCATTGACTTGGAGGCGTCGCGCCGCCTATTTCACCTCATCTCGCAAGAGACCAGATTTATTCAGCCACCCGGCCCCTGGAGGCCGGAGGTCCACGCCCGACAGCGCGATGCGCCCTCGGGCGCATAAGCGTTTGGAGGCTTTCATGGCCGGGAAAGCAGACTTGAAGATCGAGGATGCCGTCAACGAAACCTGCCCGTGGTCGGGCAAGCCGATCGCGACGGATTCCCTCACCCTCTACAAGGGCGCGGTCGTCGGCTTCTGCAACCCCGGCTGCCGCGACAAGTTCGAGAAGGCCGTCGGTCATTTCGAGCAGGCGCTGCGCGACAAGCCGGCGATGCCGCTGGCCGGCGCCTGAGACAACAACGCGAGATCGTAGTTCCGCATGTTTGAAAGCCTTTCAGAAAAACTCGGCGGCATCCTCGACCGGCTGACGCGGCGCGGGGCGCTGACCGAAGCCGACGTCGACGCGGCGCTGCGCGAAGTGCGCCGCGCGCTGCTCGACGCGGACGTCGCGCTCGATGTCGCCCGCTCGTTCATCGACAAGGTGCGCACGCGCGCCGTCGGCGTCGACGTCATCAAGTCGGTGACGCCCGGGCAGATGGTCGTGAAGATCGTGCACGACCAGTTGACGGAAACGCTCGGCCCCGGCGCCGAACCGATCGACCTCAACGCGCTGCCGCCGGTGGCGATCATGATGGTCGGCTTGCAGGGTTCGGGTAAGACGACGACCACGGCGAAGCTCGCGAAGCGCCTGACCGAGCGCGACAAGCGCAAGGTGCTGATGGCCTCGCTCGACGTGCGCCGTCCCGCCGCCATGGAGCAGTTGGCCGTGCTCGGCCGCGACATCGGCGTGGAGACGCTGCCGGTGGTGCAGGGGCAGGGGCCGGTGCAGATCGCGCGTCGCGCCATGGACGCGGGCCGCCTCGGCGGCTTCGACGTGGTGCTCCTCGACACCGCCGGCCGCATCACCCTCGACGAAGCGATGATGACGGAAGCGGCGGAGGCGAAAGCCGCCGCGCAGCCGCATGAGGTGCTGCTCGTCGCCGATTCGCTGACCGGCCAGGATGCGGTCAATCTCGCGCGCTCCTTCAACGAACGCGTCGGGTTGACCGGCATCGTGCTCACCCGCGTCGATGGCGACGGCCGCGGCGGCGCCGCGTTGTCGATGCGGGCGGTCACCGGCAAGCCGATCAAGCTGCTCGGCACCGGCGAGCGCATGGACGCGCTGGAGGATTTCGACCCCGGCCGCGTCGCCGGACGCATCCTCGGCATGGGCGATGTCGTCTCGCTGGTCGAGAAGGCGGCGGCGACGATCGATGCGGAGAAGGCCGCGCGCGTCGCCGAGAAGATGCGCAAGGGCGCGTTCGACCTCGGCGATCTGCGCGATCAGCTCGAGCAGATGACGAAGATGGGCGGCATGGCCGGCCTCATGGGCATGCTGCCTGGCATCGCCAAGATCAAAAACCAGCTCGCGGAGGCGAATCTCGACGAGCGCGTGCTCAAGCGCCAGAAAGCGATCATCGATTCGATGACGCCGCGCGAGCGGCGCAACCCCGACATCCTCAAGGCGAGCCGCAAGAAGCGCATCGCCGCCGGCTCCGGCACGCGCGTCGAGGACGTGAACCGGCTCCTCAAAATGCATCGCGGCATGGCCGACATGATGAAGATGATGGGCGGCGCCAAGCGCGGCCCGCTCGCCGGCCTTGCCAACATGATGGGCTTCGGCGGCGGCACGCCCTCGCCGGAAGAGATGGCGAAGCTCGCCGAGAAGATGCCGGGCGGCATGCCCGGCGGCCTGCCGAATCTGCCGCCTGGTTTCCCGGGCGCCGGCGGCCTGCCGCCGAACATGCCCGGCCTCCCGAAATTGCCCGGCGGCCTGCCGGGCCTCGGCGGCAAGCTTCCCGGTGGATTTCCCGGTTTCGGGAAGAAGAAATGAACGAGCTCTCCGCAACGTCATTCCGGGGCGCCGCAAGGCGGCGAACCCGGAACCCAGGATCACCAACGCTGGCGAATCTGGATTCCGGCTCTCGGGTTTTGCCCTCGGCCGGAATGACGATGTCGGGTTTTTGTAAACACTCAACGGACGCAACAAAGGAAACCTGAAATGTCTCTGAAGATTCGTCTCTCCCGTGCCGGCAGCAAGAAGCGGCCGTTCTATCATGTCGTCGTCGCCGACTCGCACGCGCCGCGCGATGGCCGCTTCATCGAGCGCCTCGGCTTCTTCTCGCCGCTCACCCCGCGCGACCAGGCGGAGCACCGCCTCAAGCTCGACCTCGACAAGCTGAAGGCCTGGATGGCGAAGGGCGCGCAGCCGTCGGATCGCGTCATGCGCTTTCTCGATGAAGCCGGCGTGATGAAGCGCCCGACGCGCAATAATCCGCAGAAGGCGCAGCCGAAGAAGAAGGCGCAGGAGCGTGCCGCCGCCGCTGCCAGCGCATCGGCCGAAGGCGCCCCCGCCGAGGCGCCGGCTGAAGAGGCCGCGGCGAGCTAAGCTCGGCCATGAACGGCAAACGCATCTGCGTCGCGCAGGTCGGCGCCCCTCACGGCGTGCGCGGCGAGATGCGGTTGAAGTCGTTCACGCAAGATCCGATGGCCGTGACCCGCTACGGGTCATTGCAGAGCGAGGATGGCGCGAAGACGTTCACGGTCGAGGGGGCGCGACGGCTCAAGGACGATATGCTCGTCGTGCGCTTCCGCGGCATCGCCGATCGTGACGCCGCGCAGGCGCTGCGCAATCTGCGCCTTTATGTGCCGCGCGATCGTCTTCCGCCCGCGGGCGAAGACGAGTTCTACCACGCCGATCTGATCGGACTGTCCGCCGTCACGGCGGACGGCGCGCCGTTCGGGAGGGTCGTGGCGCTGCATAATTTCGGCGCCGGCGACATGATCGAGATCGCCCCGGAAGGCGGCGGCGAGACGGCGTTCCTGCCGTTCACGCAAGCCGTCGTGCCGCAAGTCGACATCGCTGGCGGACGCATCGTCGTCGCGCCGCCGGCGATGGAGGACTAGCGATGTGGCGCGCCACGGTCCTCACGATCTTCCCGGAGATGTTCCCCGGGCCGCTCGGCGTCAGCCTCGCCGGCAAGGCGCTGGCGGCGGGGACGTGGGCATTGCAAACGAAAGATATCCGCGATCACGGCCTGGGCGTGCATCGCTCCGTCGACGACACCCCGGCAGGCGGCGGCCCGGGCATGGTCATGCGCGCCGATGTGCTCGCGGCAGCCCTCGATGCCGTCGGCGACGACGGCCGCCCGCGTCTGCTGATGAGCCCGCGCGGCGCGCCGCTGACGCAGCGGCGGGTCGCGAAACTGGTCGAAGGGGCCGGGGCGGTCCTCGTCTGCGGCCGCTTCGAGGGGGTCGACGAGCGTCTGGCTGCCGCCCGGAGTCTCGAGGAAGTCTCGATCGGGGACGTCGTGTTGTCGGGCGGGGAGGTTGCAGCCATCGCGCTGCTCGACGCCTGCGTGCGGCTGCTCCCCGGCGTCATGGGCCACGCCCAGTCCGGCCTCGACGAGAGCTTCGCCGCGGGACTGCTGGAGTACCCGCAATATACCCGGCCCGCGGACTTCGAGGGGCGGCCGATCCCGGCGGTCCTCACCTCCGGCGATCACGGCAAGGTCGCGGCCTGGCGGCGGACGCAGGCGGAGCGCCTGACGCGGGAGCGCCGGCCCGATCTGTGGGCCGCATTTATCGCGCAAAAGGACACGACAGACGGGTGACAAAGCGTCTGCTTTAGCGTAGAAGCACCCCGATTTCGCACAATTCCGAACCGGACGCAGGCGCCGAGAATTTTTGGCGCGGCAAGAGAGAACGGCCATGAACATCATTGAACAGCTCGAGAAAGAGCAGGTCGACAAGCTTTCCGCGACCAAGACGATTCCCGAATTCGGCCCCGGCGATACCGTGACGGTGAATGTGCGCGTCCGGGAAGGTGAGCGCACCCGTCTGCAGGCCTACGAGGGCGTGTGCATCGCGCGCTCCGGGCGCGGGCTGAACGAGAGCTTTACCGTGCGCAAGATTTCGTACGGCGAAGGCGTCGAGCGCGTATTCCCGTTGTTCTCCCCGCTCGTCGAGTCGATCAAGCTGGTGCGCCGCGGTAAGGTTCGCCGCGCGAAGCTCTATTATCTGCGCGGCCGTCGCGGCAAGTCGGCGCGCATCGTCGAGCGGACGGACGGCCGTGGCAAGGGCGCCGAAACGTCCGCGGCCGCGGAATAGCGCAGGCTTTCAGCCTTGGCGCCGCCGGCTGAAGGCGGCGCTGTTTATTGCTGTTGGTGTTCTCTTTGCCTCGGGCCTCGCGCCGCCGGCTGCGCACGGGCGGCCGGTGACCGTCGTCGCGACGCTCGTCCTTTCCGGCTATGACGAGATGACGGGCGCGCTCATCGTGGCCGTCGTACTCGCCGACAAGCGCCCGGTCGAAGCGCTGTCCGAGGGAAGCGTCGGCCACCGGATTGAAATCTTCGTACACGGCGAGCACGTGATGACATCGGTCGTCCGCGAACCGTGGCGTGACGGCGCGTTTCAGATGACCACGTCGCGTGAAGGCGAACTGCGCGCCCTGGCGGCGCAGTTCGCCGACGGGCCGGCGACGCTGGTGATCGACATCGCCGAATGAGCCCCATTCGATCCTCGCAGGCGGGGGCCGCGCGCATCGGCCTTTTCTGCGCAATTCGGAACGATTAAAGAGTAGGCTGCGATCAGGCGATTAGGACGGCAAACGATGGCGAAAGCACGGACCCTCTACGACAAGATCTGGGACGACCATGTGGTCGATCAGCAGCCGGATGGGACTTGTCTGCTCTACATTGACCGGCATCTTGTGCACGAGGTGACGAGCCCACAGGCGTTCGAAGGGCTGCGCGCGGCCGGCCGCAAGGTGCGGGCCCCGGAGAAGACCCTTGCCGTCGTCGACCATAACGTGCCGACCACGGACCGCACGCAGAAGAACCCCGACCCCGAAAGCGAAGCCCAGATCAAGGCGCTGGCCGAGAACACGCGCGCGTTCGGCATCGAGTACTACGACGAGTTCGACAAGCGTCAAGGTATCGTCCACATCATCGGGCCGGAGCAGGGCTTCACCTTGCCGGGGACGACGATCGTTTGCGGCGATAGCCACACGGCGACGCATGGCGCCTTCGGCGCGCTCGCGCACGGGATCGGCACCTCGGAGGTCGAGCATGTGCTCGCGACCCAGACGCTGATCCAGAAGAAGGCGAAGAACATGCGCGTGACCGTCGACGGCAAGTTGCCGGCCGGCGTCACCGCGAAAGACATCATTCTCGCCATCATCGGCGAGATCGGCACGGCCGGCGGCACCGGCCACGCGATCGAGTATGCGGGCGAAGCGATCCGCGCGACCTCGATGGAAGGCCGCATGACCATCTGCAACATGTCGATCGAAGCGGGCGCGCGTGCCGGCATGGTCGCGCCCGACCAGACGACCTACGACTACCTCAAGGGGCGGCCGCGGGCGCCGTCAGGAGCGGCCTGGGACGCGGCGCTGCGCTATTGGGATTCGCTGCGCTCCGATCCGGAAGCGTATTTCGATACGGAAGTCATGCTCGACGCCGCGAAGCTGCCGCCGATCGTGACCTGGGGCACCAACCCCGAGCAGGTGATTTCGGTGAGCGGCCGCGTGCCGGTTCCCGCCGACATCGCCGACAGCGACAAGCGCGAAGCGGCGCAGCGCGCGCTCGCCTATATGGGTTTGCAGGGCGGCGAAAAGATTGTCGACATCAAGCTCGACCGCGTCTTCATCGGCTCCTGCACCAATGCGCGCATCGAGGATCTGCGGGAAGTCGCGCGCATCGTGAACGGCAGGAACGTCAACGGCAATGTCAACGCGATGATCGTTCCGGGCTCCGGCCTGGTGAAGGAGCAGGCGGAAGCGGAAGGTCTCGACAAGATCTTCCTCAAGGCCGGTTTCGAGTGGCGGGAGCCGGGGTGCTCGATGTGCCTCGCCATGAATCCCGACAAGCTTTCGCCGGGTGAGCGCTGCGCCTCGACATCGAACCGCAACTTCGAGGGCCGGCAGGGCTACAAGGGGCGAACGCATCTCGTTTCGCCGGCCATGGCGGCGGCGGCGGCGATCGCCGGCCACTTCGTGGATGTTCGCGAGTGGAATTGACGCTCGCGCTCACAGCGTAAGTAAAAGGCCCGCCGTTTGGCAGGCCTTTCGTTTTTTAAGATGCTCGGCCGGTCCGCGGTCAGTAAATGCCGAAGCCGAAGAACGGAAACGGCGCCGGTCGGTAATAGTACGGCCGGTAGTAAGGGTAGCCGTAACCGTAGCCGTAATACGGACGATAATAATGCGGCCGATAATAATAACGCGGCCCACCGTAGTAGCGGCGGTAGTGACGCCGGTGATAGCGGCGCTGCGAACTGAATTCCGTGGCGTGGCTATGGCCGGCGTCGATGCCTGCGGCCTTCGTGGCGGACGCGGCCTGGGCTGGAGCCGTGAATCCGATCGCCGCGAGAAGGCCGGCAGCGGCAAGCCCGGATAGAAGATATCGTTTCATCACACTCTCCTTCGATCTCCTGTTAGGGGACGCACGCCGCCCTACCATTCAAACGTTTTCGACGCGCGAGAGTTTCTCTCTCAACAAGGCACGTTTGCGGCAAAACCGGGACGATCCGCCGTTAACGTTGCCGGCGAACTGAGACGCGACGCTTATCGGCCGTCTTATTCGCAGGATCGCACTTGCCGCCAACCGTAATAGGGGTCGCGGATCCAATACACGTAGCATCCGTCCGCGTCGTAATAGCCGTTGCTGGAGTAGGCGTAGCTGTCATACGGGTAGAAGTCGTCGTAAAGGCCGTAACCGAGACCGAATGCGAAGCCGGGCCCATACCAGCCGCCGCCGCGCCAATGGCGATGATGCCAGCCGCGATGGCGTCCTCCGCCCCAGTTCCTATTCGGACCTGTCGCCATGCGACCGCTGTCGCGGAACGCGGGGCCGCTATGGAAGGCGGGGCCGCTATGGAAGGCGCGGCCGCCATAGCTTCCGCCGCGGAAGGTGCCGCCCGGCGCGCCGCCACGATAAAATCCGCCGCCGCCCATGCTCCCGCCGCGGAAACTGCCACCGCCGCCGAAGCCGCCGCGCATGCCGCCTCCCGCCGAAAAGCCGCCGCCGCCACGCATGCCGCCGCCTGCGCTGTCGCGTGCCTGCGCCGCCGGGATCAATGCCGCGACCAACAAGGCCGCCGTCGCGATGCTTGCGATTTTTTTCATTGCACTTACTCCACGTCTGAACCGCGCGAATAGCTGCTCGCACGGCACATATGTTCTCGGACGACGAAACGCTTGGAGCGGATGAAGGTTCGCTCATCACCAATTCGTGCGTCGGCGCGATGCCAATCCGCTAGAGCATGATCCCGAAAAGTGGAAACCGGTTTTCGGAAAAGATCGTGCTCAAACAAAACGATAACGACGGGGCTGATATTGCTGTCGGATCGGACCCTAGATGACGTTGCGTTCATAAAGCGGCCGGCCGGCCGCGACGCGCTCATAGCCGAACACGGATAAATCGAGCGTCACGAAACGCCCGTGCACGATCAGCTCCGCGATGGCGCGGCCGGTGGCGGGCGCTTGCTGTAGGCCGTGCCCGGAAAAGCCGTTGGCGAAAAGCAGGTTGCCGATCTGCGGATGCGGGCCGATCACCGCGTTCTGGTCGAGCGTGTTGTAGTCGTAGTGGCCGGCCCAGCCGCGCATCAGCCTGATCGCCTCCATCGCCGGAATCCGTTCCGCGAGCGCCGGCCATACGATGTCGTGAAAGATCGATTCATCGAGCACGAAGTCGCCGTCCGCGCGCGGGTCGGCCGCGGCCTCCGGGGAGATGCCGCAGATGAATGTCTGTCCCTCCGGTCTGATCCAGACGCCGGATGTGTCGACGATGAGCGGCATGCCGGGCAGCGGCGTCCGGCAACTGACGACGAAGACGCAGCGCTTGCGCGGCTCGACGGGCAGCGCGACGCCGGCCATCGCCGCCACGTCGCCGGCTTGCGGCCCCGCCGCGATCACCAGCGTGCCGCAGCCGATCGATTGCCCGCCGCGCAACGTGACGCCGCTCATGCGCTCGCCCGTGCGCGACATCGCCGTGACTTCGTCGTGGATGTAATGTGCGCCGCGCGCCCGCGCGGCCTGTCGCAGCAGGGTGAGCAGCGCGTGGGAATCGAACCAGCCCTCGCCGGTGCGCCCGAAGGTGCCGAGGGCGACGCCGTCGCTGTTCAGCCAGGGAAAGCGCCGGCCGATTTCTTCCGGGCGGAGCAGGGCGATGTCCGCGCCTTCGCCGGTCTGCACCGCGTGGTTCTCGCGCGCGACCGGGGCGCCGGCCTCGCTCGCGAGAAGAAGGTAGCCGCCCTCGCGAAAGCCGATATCGGCGTCGGCGCCGAAACGTTCGCGCAATCCCTTGATGAAAGTTACGCCGAACGCGCTCATCCGGATATTCTCCGGCGTCGAGAACTGCTGGCGGATCGACGCGGCGGACAGCGTCGTCGACGCGTGCGCGTAGGAGGGATCGCGCTCGATCACCGCCACCGTTCCCGTAAACCCGAGATCATGCGTCAGGAAGTAAGCGACGGCGGACCCGACGGCCGCTCCGCCGACAATGGCCACGTCGTAGTTCGTTTGCGTCACGGCGCACTCCGATATTGTACGGACGGTGGCACAGGCCGCGCACGCTCGCTAGAGCATGATCCCGAAAAGTGTGGAGCGGTTTTCGGAGAAGATCATGCTCACATAAGCGACAACGAAGGGCTGGTGCAACGCAGTTGGATCAGACCCGGGAGCATGATCCCGAAAAGTGTGACGCGGTTTTCGGAGACACTATGCTTAAGGTATGAGAATCCATCACGATGATTTTGGATCGATGCGATCCGAAGCTATCGTGACCGAGGGGAGACGGCGCAAATCTCGACCGCGTCGAACGTTCTTCAAGCCGGAGTATCCCATGAGCATCCGCCCACGCCGCAGCGTGCTTTACATGCCCGCGAGCAACGCGCGCGCGATCGACAAGGCGCGCACGCTTCCCGCGGACGGGGTCATCCTCGACCTCGAGGATGCCGTTGCGCCGGACGCGAAGCTCGCGGCGCGTGCGCAGGCGGTGGCGGCGGTGAAGCAGGGAGGCTTTGGCGGCCGCGAAGTCTTCATCCGCATCAACGGCCTCGATACGCCCTGGGCGATCGACGATCTCGCCGCGGTGGTCGAGGCGGCGCCGGATGCGGTGGTGATCCCGAAAGTCTCGGTGCCGGACATCCTCTCGATGCTTGGGACGCGCCTTCTCGACATGCAGGGCGCGCGCCGCATTCGCGTCTGGGCGATGATCGAGACGCCGATGGCGATCCTGCGCATTCACGACATCGCCATGCTGGCCAAGGACAGCGAAACGCGCCTGGAAGGCTTCATCGTCGGTACCAACGATCTGGTGAAGGAAGCGCGCGGCCGCATCGTGCCGGGGCGTGCGCCGCTGCTGCCGTGGCTCGCCAGCGCCGTCGCCGCCGCGCGCGCTTACGGCCTTGCGATTCTCGATGGGCCCTACAACGACTTCAAGGATGCGGAAGGTCTGGCGCGGGAATGTGCGCAGGGGCGCGACATGGGATTCGACGGCAAGACGATCATCCATCCGGCGCAAATCGACGCCTGCAATGCCGCCTTCGGGCCGTCGCGCGAGGAGATCGCGGAGGCGCGGCGGATCGTAGCCGCGTTCGACGCGCCCGATAGCGCCGACAAGGGCGTGGTGCAGATCGACGGCCGCATGGTCGAGCGTCTGCACGCCGACATTGCGCGCCGCACGCTGGTGCTGGCCGATGCGATCGCCGCGCGCGCGGCGGACTGACTACTCGGCCGCTTGCGCCGCTTCCGACAAGTTGTCGAGCGAGGAGATGATGTGCTCCGCGAGCGCGTCCGCGAGCGTCGAGCTGCTGTGCGGATTGCGGACGAGGCCGATGCGGCACGAGGGCAGCGGCGGAAAGCCGTCCGCGGGCGAGAGGACGCGCATTCCGGGGCGCAGGCCCGATTCCGGCGAGACCGAAATCGCGAGGCCCGCCAGCACCGCCGCGCTGATCGCGCCGGCGTTGCCGCTGGAATAGAGCATGCGATAGGGCTTCCCGACCCGGTCGAGACACTCCATTGCGCTGCGCCGCCAACAGCAATGCGCGTGCCCGAGCGCCAGCGGCAAAGGCTCCTCCGTATGCGTGGAGTGGCGGCTCGACGTCACCCATAGCAAACGTTCCTGCCGGAACGTCTCGGTGGCCTTCTGCGTTTCGGTCGCCGTGATGATGGCGATGTCGAGTTCGTCGGCATCGATGTGCCCGATGAGGTTCGACGACGGCTCGCACAGCACCGTCAGCTCGACGCTCGGATAGGCGCGGGAGAAGCGCGCCATGATCTCCGGCAGGTAGCGGTCGGCGTAGTCGTCCGGCAGTCCGAGACGGACGCGCCCGCTCAGTTCCGGATCGGCGAAGGTCGCGAGCACTTCGAAATTGAGCTTGATGATGCGCCGCGCATAGTCGAGCAGGCGTTCGCCGTCTTCCGTCAGCTTCGAGAAGCGCCCGTCGCGCGCGAAGATCGGCCGCCCGACGCGCTCCTCCAACCGTTTCATCTGCATCGACACCGCCGACTGCGTCTTGTGCACCAGGTCCGCCGCCTTGGTGAAGCTGCCGCTTTCGGCGATGGCGATGAAGGTGCGGAGATGATCGACGTCGATCAGGGCGGTCATGCGCGCTCCATTCACGGTTCGGAAGGGTGGAGTCGAGCTCTCATCATTGCTGATGATTGGTTACATTAAAAACATTCGTTTCACTTATCAATAGGGCAGGCGCATATAAACACCGTCGATCGATAGGGCCCGATCGATCAGCCGGAAGCGAGGATTGAGGTCGCACCGGCCGACGTCGAGGCCCCGATCAGAACCGATGGACGATGGAGAGAGCCATGTCGATGACCGCGATAACCCTGAACAGCAGCGCTTCCGGCCCGCTCGCGCGCGTCGTCCGCGCCGCCGGGGCCGTGGCTCTCCGCGCGGTGGATATTTATCGCAGCTTCAAATCTCGCCGGGAGATGCGGATGCTGGCCGGCTTCGACGACCGGATGCTGGCGGACATCGGCTTGACCCGGAGCGATCTTCGCGACGCGGTTGCCGAGCCCCTCTGGCGTGACCCGACCCATGTGCTGGTGACGCGCGTGCGCGAGCGTCGAGCCGCGCGTCCGGCCAGCCATCCCTCGCCGGCGGAATTCGCGGGTTCCCCGTCGATCGTGCCGGAGCATCACGGCGCGGCCGTGTCGCGGGCTCGCTACGACTAAGAACAGCGGCCGGCTCCCCGACCGGCCGCCTGCCGCGCGCTTCCCCCTAGCGGCGTGACGGCATGAAGCGCCCGCCCGGCCCTCCCCCGGCGGGCGCTTTCTTTTTCAGGCCGAAGGTTCCTTCTCGCGCCGGATGATGTCGTCGGCTTCCGGATTGAGCGGCGTCGTGCCGCGCCGTGGCGCGCGCAACGGCTGCGGCGTCGGCCCGGTTGGCAGAAGGTCGACGCCGGCCAGCAGCCCGCCCGCCTGCTGCAACACGAGGCGCGCGGCGTCCCGACGGCGGATGTCCTCTTCGATTTCCCGTGCGCGGTCGCTGTCGGTTCCGAGCGCTTCGAGCGCATTGCGGCCGAAGACGATCGCGGACTCGTAGGTTTCGCGTATCTCGTAATCGACGCCGGCGGCGATGAGCGCGAGCGTATGACCGCGGTCGTAGGAGCGCACGAACAGTTTCACGCCGTCGAATTCGGCGCGCATCAGCGCCACGATGCGGTCCGCCGAAGCACGGTGGTCGACACAAACCGCGACGAGGCTCGCATCGCCGGCGCCCGCGGCACGCAGCACGTCCGGCCGCGTGCCGTCACCGTAATAGATCTTGAAGCCGAACCGGCCCGCCGCCTCGATCATTTCGGGGTCGTTGTCGATGATCGTCACGTCGACGCCGGCCGCGAGCAGGCATTGCGACGCCATCTGCCCGAAGCGTCCGAAGCCGATCAGCAGCACGCGTCCGTGCACGTCCTCGAAGGCATCGAGCGCCGGCGCCGGCTCTTCCTCTTTCGACGCGCGATTGAGGATGAGCTCGGCGAGGGATGCGGTCGGAGGCCCGAGCAGAAGCGTGACCGACGCGATGCAGGTCAGGATCGCCGCCGGTTTGCTCTCGATCAAGCCGAGGCTTGCCCCGAGCGGCAGGATGACGAAGGCGAACTCGCCGGCGCCGGTGAGGATCGCGCCCGCCCGCAGCCCGTCCTCGCGGCGCTGGCAGGTGGCGCGGAAGAGGAGGCCGACGATGACCGCCTTCACGATCGTGACCAGCACGGCCGCGGCGAGGATCAGCCAGAGATTCTCGAAGACGACGCGGAAATCGATTCCGATGCCGATGCCCATGAAGAACATCGCCAGCAAAAGGCCGCGGAACGGTTCGATGTCCGCTTCGAGTTCGTGGCGGAAATTCGATTCCGCGAGCAGGACGCCGGCGAGGAACGCGCCGAGCGCCATCGACATGCCGACGGTCTGCATCAGAAGCGCGGTGCCGAGCACGACCAGAAGCGCGGCCGCCGTCATCACCTCGCGCGCGCCGGTTTGCGCGAGCAGCCGGAAGAACGGGTTGAGAAGATAGCGTCCGGCGACGACCACGGCGGCGATCGCGGCGAGCGCGAGGCCGACCGATCCGAGCGTCCCGGTCGCTGACCGCTCCGGAGTGAAGCCGGCGGCGATCGGCAGGATCGCGAGCAGCGGCACCACCGCCATGTCCTGAAACAGCAGCACGGCGAAAGCGCGCTGCCCATAGGGCTTCTGCAGGTCGCCGCGTTCTTCCAAAATCGAAAGCGCCACCGATGTCGTGGACAGCGCCAGTGCGAGGCCCGCGACGACCGCCCCGCGCAGCCCCGCGAGCCCCACGGCATAGACCGCCGCCGCGACGACCAATGCGGTGCCGATGAGCTGACCGGCGCCGAGGCCGAAAATCGTCCGCCGCATGCGCAGGAGTTTGGTCAGTTCCAGCTCCAGTCCGACGACGAACAGCAGCATCACGATGCCGAGCTCGGCGACGGTGAGGATCGTCTCCGGATTGCTGAAGACACGCAGCCCGTAGGGGCCGACCAGCATCCCGGCGACGAGATACGCCATGATCGCGGAGAGTTTCAGCTTGCGTGCGAGCGGGACGCTCAAGACGGCGGCGCCGAGCAGCACGACGGCGAGGGGAAGGAAGCTGGCCGTGTCGTTGTGTGGCGTCATCCGAGGATCCTCACGACCGGGGCGGCGCTGAAACGTGCCCCTTGGACGTGGCGAACGGGCACGGCGGCAGTCATGTTCAATTTAATTCAAGGACATGCGGCGATTTTGGCTCCCGGTGGGGCGCGCCCGGCGGTTCATAGCCGCTCTTGCGCCCAGCTCCAATCGCGCACGGCGCTCTCGCGGCGGCGAGAAGTGTGGCGGTTGGCTCGCGGGGAGTTGAGGGCAAGGCGGCGTTTGGCTCTTTACCCGCGGTATAATTGTGGGATTGTGGCCGAACGGATGGCAGCCGAGGGCAGAGACGATGCGGTGGGTGTTGTTTCTGGTCGCACTAGCGGGCCTCGGTGGCCTTCTGATCCTTGCGCCGGACAGCCGGGCGCAGACCGGGTTCGATCGCCCCGGCGGCGACTACACGCACTTCATCGTCAAGTCGGGCGATCCGGCCGAATGCAGCGCGCGTTGCGACAAGGAGGCTCGCTGCCGCGCCTGGGCTTTTTCCTATCCGGCGACGGGGTCCAACGCGCGCGCGCAGTGCTGGCTGAAGACCCGGGTGCCGCGTCCGGCCGAGGGAGCGTGCTGCGCGTCCGGCGTGAAGGGAAGCGGCCTGATCGAGCCGCGCGCCGGCGCGGTCGAGTTCGGTATCGATCGTGTCGGCGGCGATTATCGGAACTTCGATACGCCGCCGCAGCAGAAGGGCGAATCCTGTGCCGCGGCCTGTGCCGCGGAAAACCGTTGCCGCGCCTGGACCTATGTGCGTCCCGGATATCAGGGCGCGTCCGCGCATTGCTACCTGAAAAACCGCGTCACCCCGCCACGGCGCAAGCCATGCTGCATGTCGGGGGTCGTGCGTTAGCGCACGATCCCGCAAAGCGGAGACCGGCTTTCGAACAAGCATGCCCTCGGGCTCGACCCGGGAGATCACGCTCGAACGATAGGGAGAGCGGCGGGCCTCGTTCAACGCCGTGGAAAAGGGCCCGGGCGGCGATCAGCCGGTGCCGCCGACGGTGATGCGATCCATGCGCAGGCTCGGCTGACCGACCCCGACCGGCACGCCCTGGCCGTTCTTGCCGCAGGTGCCGATGCCGCCGTCGAGCGCGAAGTCGTTGCCGATCATCGAGATGCGATGCAGGTCGGTCGGGCCATTGCCGATCAGCATCGCGCCTTTCAACGGCGCGCCGACCTTGCCGTTCTCGATTCTGTAGGCCTCGGTGCATTGGAAGACGTATTTGCCCGAGGTGATGTCGACCTGTCCGCCGCCGAAATTGACGGCATAGATGCCGTTCTTCACCGAGGCGATGATTTCCTGCGGATCGTGCGCGCCGGCGAGCATGTAGGTGTTGGTCATGCGCGGCATCGGCACATGCGCGAAGCTCTCGCGCCGCCCGTTGCCGGTCGGCTTCATGTTCATCAGCCGCGCGTTCTGCCGGTCCTGCATATAGCCGACGAGAATGCCGTCCTCGATCAGCACGGTCTTGTTGGTCGGCGTGCCTTCGTCGTCGATGGAGAGCGAGCCGCGCCGGCTGGCGATGGTGCCGTCGTCGACCACGGTGACGCCCTTGGCGGCCACCTGCCGGCCCATCAGGCCGGCGAAGGCGGAGGTCTTCTTGCGGTTGAAGTCGCCCTCGAGGCCGTGGCCGACCGCCTCGTGCAGCATCACGCCGGGCCAGCCGGGGCCGAGCACGACGTCCATTTCGCCCGCCGGGGCGGGGACCGATTCGAGATTGACCAGGGCCTGCCGCACGGCCTCGTCCACCGCGCCGCGCCACGCCTTCGGGTCGATGAAGCGCTGGAACCCCTCGCGCCCGCCGGCGCCGTGGCTGCCGCTCTCCTGCCGGTCGCCATCGCCGGCGACGACCGACACGTTGATGCGCACGAGCGGGCGCACGTCGCGATACAGGGCGCCGTCGGCGCGCACGATCTCGACGACCTGCCAGGTCGCGCCGAGGCTCGCCGAGACCTGTCGCACGCGCGGATCCTTCGCGCGGGCATAGGCGTCGATCTCCTGGAGGAGCTTCACCTTCGCCTCGAAGGCCGGCGTCCCGAGCGGATTGTCCTCGCCGTAGAGGCGGACATTGGTGCGGGGCGGGGCGTCCGCGTAGGCGCCGGTATAGCCGCCGTTGACCGCGCGCACGGCGTCGGCCGCACGGCGCAGCGCCGCTTCGGAGATTTCCGAGGCGTGCGCATAGCCGACGGCCTCGTTTTTCACGGCGCGCAGCCCGAAGCCCTGCGACGTGTCGTAGGTCGCCTGTTTCAGGCGGCCGTTGTCGAACAGCGTCATCTCCGACTGGCGATATTCGAGGAACAACTCGCCGTCGTCGGCGCCGGTGAGCCCCTCGCCGATGATGCGCTTGAGCGCGGCGCGGTCGAGGCCGGCGCGTTCGGTGAGGGAGAGCGTTGCGGGATCGGTCATCGCGGGGTCCTTCGGTTGCCCCCTACATAGTCCCGCGACAAGGCACCGGCCATAGGCCGACGCGGCTCGTCAGGGCAGCTTGCCGAACCCTTCGGCGAAGCCGTTGAGGCTGACCGGGATGCCGATGCCTTCCTCGGGGGTCTGGAAGATGATGAAGGTTGCGCTCTTGCCCGTGCTCAACTGCTTGAGCAGGTTGTCGTCCATGACCACTTCGGCGACGCAGCCGTTGGGCAGGCAGCGCACGAAGCCGGCGCGGCCGACATCCGTCGTGTCGATCTTCAGCCCAAGTCCGGACGGCAGCAGCACGCCGAGCGGGGCCAGCACGCGCACGAGCCGGCTTTTCTGATCGGCGGTCTTGAGCACGATCACGGTGAGCCCGACGTTCGGACGGTCCTCGGCGGTGACGCTCTGGATCAGCGCGCATTGCTCGGTCTGTGCGCCGGGCGGCGTGTCGCAACGCACCTGCCAGTCGCCATGCACGGACTTCACCGTGCCCTGAGCGTGCGCGGCGAGCGGTGCGGCCAACGTGAAGAGCGCGGCGGCCGCGATGAAAAGACCCGACCAAGCCCTGCGCCGCACGTGAGCCTCGAAATAACGGCCGAAAAGGCCAAAAACCAAATTCATCCGGTGATCCCCACCGTGCCCCTGACGCCTTGCTGCAACCGAATCGGGGCCCAACCATGGCGCGACGCCAAAGTTTGGGTTCTATCTTGTCGGCGCTGTCAAGCGGCCGCGGATCAGGCTACCCGAACACCCCCGGCCCGATCCCTGTGCCGTTTCTATCACAATTCCCTCCCGCTGTTACCTCGCGTCGCGCAAAGAGCGTTTACCGCGGGAATCCGCGCGTAAGCTGCATTGCGGGAGCCGCGGAATTATGATTTGAGACGTTCTACGGAACCAACCTCTTTCACCGCAGAGTCGGGTTCGAGGGCCAAAGCTGCGGGCGTGCTTGCAAGCCGGCTCAGGCCGGGCGCGCGGGCGCGACAGTCGTCATTCCGGCCGGTCCTCGGCGCAGGAGCTGAAAAGAAGATGCCTAAGCGGTTACTGCCACTGATTGCTTTATTCGTTGCGACTCTCCTGCTGACCGCAGGGGTCGCGCTGGCCGCCGTCGGCCATTCCGACCCCTGGCAGATTCGCCTGCAGGATTCGGCGACCCCGGTGATGGACGACATCACGCACTTCCATGCGTTCGTGATGTACATCATCAGCGCGATCACCATTCTGGTTTTGGCATTGCTGGTGATCGTGGCTGTGAAGTTCAACGCGCGCGCCAACCCGACGCCGTCGAAGACCACGCATCACACGCTGCTCGAGGTCGCCTGGACGCTGCTTCCGGTGCTCATCCTGCTCGCGATCGCGGTGCCGTCGTTCAAGCTGCTCTTCCTGCAGCTCAACACGCCGCCGGCCGATATCACGGTGAAGGCGACGGGCAAGCAGTGGTTCTGGAGCTACGCCTACCCGGATAACGGCAAGTTCGAGTTCGACTCGCTGATGGTGCAGGAAAAGGATCTCAAACCCGGCCAGCCCCGCCTTCTTGCCGTCGACAACGCGATGGTCGTGCCGGTCAACAAGATCGTCCGCGTGCAGACGACCGGCGCGGACGTCATCCATTCCTTCGCGGTGCCGGCCTTCGGCATCAAGATCGACGCCATCCCGGGCCGCCTGAACGAGACCTGGTTCAAGGCGACGAAGGAAGGCATCTACTACGGCCAGTGCTCGGAACTGTGCGGCAAGGATCACGCCTTCATGCCGATCGAGGTGCACGTGGTGAGCGATCAGGCCTTCACGGCCTGGGTCGAGGACGCCAAGAAGAAATATGCGAGCGACGAGCAGCCGGCGCCGACCGCGGTCGCCGACGCCGCGGCCCGCTAGTCGAATCGAGGAGCAAGACCATGGCAATGGCCACGACAGTGAATCGCGATGTGCATGCCCACGATGCGCATGGCGACCACGCCCATCACCCGACCGGGTGGCGTCGTTACGTCTATTCGACGAACCACAAGGACATCGGAACGATGTACCTGATCTTCGCGATCGTCGCGGGGATCATCGGCGCGTCGCTTTCGATCGGCATTCGCCTGGAACTGCAGAATCCGGGCATGCAGATCTTCAGCAATCCGCACACCTTCAACGCCTTCACCTCCAACCACGGCCTCATCATGATCTTCTTCATGGTGATGCCGGCGATGATCGGCGGGTTCGGCAATTGGTTCGTGCCGTTGATGATCGGCGCGCCGGACATGGCGTTCCCGCGCATGAACAACATTTCGTTCTGGCTGTTGCCGGCGTCGTTCTCGCTCCTCATCATCTCGATGTTCGTCGAGGGTGAGCCGGGCGCGGCCGGCGGTGCGGCGGGCTGGACGATGTATGCGCCGCTCTCGACCTCGGGCCATCCCGGCCCGGCGATCGACTTCGCGATCCTGTCGGTGCATATCGCCGGCGCTTCGTCGATCCTCGGCGCCATCAACTTCATCACCACGATCTTCAACATGCGCGCGCCGGGCATGACCCTGCACAAGATGCCGCTGTTCGTGTGGTCGATCCTGGTGACGGTGTTCCTGCTGCTGCTGTCGCTACCGGTCCTGGCCGGCGCGATCACCATGCTGCTCACCGACCGCAACTTCGGCACGACCTTCTTCTCGGCCGACGGCGGCGGTGACCCGATCCTCTACCAGCACCTGTTCTGGTTCTTCGGCCATCCGGAAGTCTACATCCTGATCCTTCCCGGCTTCGGCATGATCAGCCACATCGTCGCGACCTTCTCGCGCAAGCCGGTGTTCGGCTATCTCGGCATGGCCTATGCGATGGTCGCCATCGGCGGCATCGGCTTCGTCGTGTGGGCGCACCACATGTACACGGTCGGCCTCTCGACGGCGACGCAAGCTTACTTCGTCGCGGCGACGATGGTCATCGCGGTGCCGACCGGCGTGAAGATCTTCTCCTGGATCGCCACGATGTGGGGCGGCTCGATCGAGTTCAAGGCGCCGATGCTGTGGGCGATCGGGTTCATCTTCCTGTTCACGGTCGGCGGCGTCACCGGCGTGATGCTGGCGAATGCCGGCGTCGACCGCGTGCTGCAGGATACCTATTACGTCGTGGCGCACTTCCACTACGTGCTGTCGCTCGGCGCCGTGTTCGCGATCTTCGGCGGTTGGTACTACTGGTTCCCGAAGATGACCGGCTACATGTACAACGAGACGATCGCCAAGCTGCACTTCTGGGTCATGTTCATCGGCGTGAATCTGACGTTCTTCCCGATGCACTTCCTCGGCCTTGCGGGCATGCCGCGGCGCTATGTCGACTATCCCGACGCCTTCCATGGTTGGAACCAGGTCGCGTCGATCGGCTCCTACATCTCGTTCTTCGGCATGCTGATCTTCCTCTTCGGCATGGTGCAGGCATTCATGCGCAAGCAGAGGGCGGCCGACAATCCGTGGGGACCGGGAGCCACGACGTTGGAATGGACGCTGTCGTCGCCGCCGCCGTTCCATCAATTCGAGGTGCTGCCGCGCATCAAGTGAGGATGTGCGGCGAGCGGCCGTCGGCAAGTTGACGGCGATGGACCGTCGATTTCGGTCGTTGCGATTTCGACGGCCGTCACCCTGAGGCGGGCTTCGCTCCTCTCAAGGTGACGGAGAGAGACAAGGACGAGTGAAGACTGATGTCGCTTGTGAGTGAAGTTCAGGATCTGCGCGCGCCAGCCGGCTCTCATGCCGAGCCGAGCCTCGCGACGCCTGGTGACTATTTCGCGCTGCTCAAGCCGCGGGTGATGTCCCTCGTCGTGTTCACGGCGTTCGTCGGCCTCGTGGTGGCGCCGGGACACATCCATCCGGTCATCGGCTTCACGGCGATTCTCTGTATTGCCATCGGCGCGGGCGCCGCCGGCGCGCTGAACATGTGGTACGACGCCGATATCGACGCGGTGATGGCGCGCACCGTTAAGCGTCCGATCCCGGCGGGCCGCGTGCAGCCGGGAGAGGCATTGGCGTTCGGCATTCTGCTCGCCGTCCTTTCGGTGGTGACGCTCGGTCTTCTCGTCAATCACCTCGCCGCGGCGCTGCTCGCCTTCACGATCTTCTTTTACGCCGTCATCTATACGATGTGGCTGAAGCGCTGGACCTCGCAGAACATCGTGATCGGAGGCGCTGCCGGCGCCTTCCCGCCGATCATCGGATGGGTCGCGAAGACCGGCAGCCTCGATCTCGAACCGATCCTGCTGTTCCTCATCATCTTCTTCTGGACGCCGCCGCATTTCTGGGCGCTGGCGCTGTCGCGCGCGCAGGAATATGCGCGCGCCGGCGTGCCGATGCTGCCGGTCACGGCCGGGGAAGCCGCGACCCGCAGGCAGATCCTTTTCTATACCGTGCTGCTGGCGCCGCTTGGCCTCACGCCATGGCTGTTCGGCAGCGCCGGTCTGGCCTATGGGCTCACCGCGATCGCCGGCGGCGTCATGATGCTCTGGCTCGCCTTCCGGGTCTGGTATCCGGGCGCCGGAAAGACTTCGCTCGCGGCCGGCAAGCGTCTGTTTGGCTATTCGATCGTCTATCTGTTCGTTCTGTTCGCGGCCCTGCTTGCGGAGCATGGCGCGCGCGCCATGTTCGGTTGAAGCATGGTATCGGCATGAGGCATGACGGAAAATCGCCCAGACCCTGGAATTGTGCTCACGCCCGAGCAAAAACGCCGTCGCCGCGCGCGTTCGATCGCGATTGCGTTGGCGCTCGGCGCGTTGGTGATCTTGTTTTATGTGGTGACGCTGGTGAAGGGGCCCGGCGTTCTCAACCGGCCGATGTGAACGGCTGACGCCATGACAGAGAACGGAAACGACCGTCACCGCAAGCCGACATCGCGCCGCGACCTCTACGTGGCGGCGGCATGCGGCGCCTTTGTTGCCCTGATGGTCGGTGCTGCATACGCCGCCGTGCCCTTCTACAACTGGTTCTGTCGCACCACCGGGTTCGCCGGCACGCCGCAGATTTCCAAAGTCGCGCCGACCTCGACGCTCGATCGCAAGGTCACGGTCCGCTTCGACGCCAACATCACCGCCGGCCTGCCCTGGAAGTTCGAGCCCGAGCAGACGTCCGTCGACATCAAGATCGGCGAAGTCACCACGATTTTCTATAAGGTGACCAACCAGGCGGCGCGCGAGACTTATGGGCAGGCGTCCTACAACGTCACGCCACCGACGGTCGGGGGCTATTTCACGAAGATCAACTGCTTCTGTTTCACCGAGCAGACCTTTGGGCCCGGCGAAACGCGCGAGATGCCGGTCGTCTTCTACGTCGACCCCAAGATCGCCGACGATCACGAACTTGACGATCTCAATACCATCACCTTGTCCTACACTTTCTATGCGGTGAAGCCGCCGGTCCGTCCGGTCGCCAACGCAGAGCCGGCTGGACGCGCCGGGAAGATTTGAACGGGAGACTTGAGGCAATGGCCGACGCGCATACCAAGCACCACGACTACCACTTGGTCGATCCGAGCCCGTGGCCAGTCGTCGGCTCCATCTCCGCGTTCATCCTTGCGATCGGTGCGATCACCTGGATGCATAAGATGACCGCCGCGGCGCCGGTGATCTTCTTTGCCGGCGTCATCGGTGTTCTCTACACGATGGCGTCCTGGTGGCGCGATGTGATCCGCGAGGCCGAATACAAGGGCGACCACACGCCGGTCGTGCAGATTCATCACCGCTACGGCATGATCCTGTTCATCGCCTCCGAGGTGATGTTCTTCGTTGCCTGGTTCTGGGCCTACTTTAACACCGCGCTGTTCCCGGCATCGGTCCCCGAATTCATGCGTACCGATCTGCTGGGGGGCGTCTGGCCGCCGAAGGGAATCGAGACTTTCGATCCCTGGCACCTGCCACTTCTCAACACGCTGATCCTGCTGACCTCGGGCACGACCGTCACCTGGGCGCATCATGCGCTGCTGCACGGTGACCGCGACGGGCTCAAGAAGGGGCTGATCTGCACCATCATTCTCGGGTTCCTCTTTACCTGCGTGCAGGCGTTCGAATACATGCATGCGCATTTTGCGTTCTCCGGCCATATCTTCGGCGCCACCTTCTTCATGGCGACCGGGTTCCACGGCGCGCACGTCATCATCGGAACGATCTTCCTGACCGTGTGCCTGTTCCGCGCTTACGCCGGGCACTTCACGCCGACGCACCATCTCGGCTTCGAGTTCGCGGCTTGGTACTGGCACTTCGTCGACGTGGTCTGGCTGTTCCTGTTCGCCTGCATCTACGTTTACAGCGCCATGCCGGAAGGTGCGGCGGCGGCGGCCGGGGCGCACTAGCTCAGCCGCGCCGGAGCGGATCAAGGGGGCGGGGCGGCAAAAAAGATTCTTCTCTCCGTGCGGAGAGAAGAAGGAACGAAACATATGCCGCCAGACGACCCGACGATTCATAATCCGGCGCCACTCGATGCGGCGCCACTCGATGCGGCGACGCTCGATTCGGCGACGCTTGGTGCCTGCTTTTCGCGTGGCCTGCGCGGGCGTTGCCCGCGTTGCGGCGAAGGCGCGGTTTTCCAGGGCTTTCTGAATGTGCGGCCGCGCTGCGAACGATGCGGCCTCGACTTCGCATTCGCCGATTCGGCGGACGGACCCGCCGTCTTCGTGATCTTGTTCGCAGGTTTTATCGTTGCCGCTTCCGCGCTGATTACGGAAGTGCTCTATCAGCCGCCGCTGTGGGTGCATGCCCTGCTTTGGCTGCCGCTGGCGATCGTCGTCTGCGTCGGGCCGTTGCGGCCGCTGAAGGGCTTGATGATTGCGCTGCAGTATCATTTCCAGGCGGCGGAAGGCCGCCTCCAGCGTCGCGAGGGCGCATGACGGCCGGCGCGTCGCATCGGCGGCCATGGCTCTCGGTCCTCTTGCTCGGTCTGTTCACGGCGGCGGTCGTGGCGGTGTTGGCCGGCCTCGGGGTCTGGCAGGTGGAGCGCAAGGCCGAGAAGGAAGCCTTGCTTGCCGCTCTCGACGCCAAACTTTCGGCGCCATCGATCCCCCTGCCGCCGCGCGAAGCGTGGCCGCGCCTCGATCGCGCCGGTAACGAGTTTCGCAGCGTCACGTTTCCGGCGGAGTTCCTGCACGATCAGGAAGCGCGCGTTTACGGAGCGGCGTCGACTTATCGCCCCGATGTATCGGGCGCCGGTTATTGGATCTTCACGCCGGCGCGCCTTCTTGGCGGCAGTCTCGTCATCGTCAATCGTGGCTTCGTGCCGGACGGCCGCGACGATCCGCGCACCCGCGAGCCAGGGCAGGTCAAGGGCGTCGTCGAGATGACCGGCGCGCTGCGCTGGCCGGAAGCGCACGGCGCGTTCGTGCCGAAGGACGAACCCGAGCACAATCTTTGGTATACGCGCGATTTGGAATCGATGGCGAAGGCGAAGGGCTGGAGCGCCGTCGCGCCGTTCTATATTGAACTCGCGGCCCCGACGCCTCCAGGAGGCCTGCCGAAGCCGGGCGTGCTCAAGCCGACCCTTCCCAATAACCATTTGCAATACGCCATCACCTGGTTCGGCCTGGCCGCGGTCTTCGCCATCGCGTTCTTCTTTTGGGCCGCGGGCCGGCTCCGGCGCCCGCGGCGGGCCGCACGCCGGGAGCCCGAGTTCTGAGCGCTCCTTCGCCTTCCTGAATGGGAAGGTCGGCATGCGCGGCACGCCGGATGGGGGATCGCAAGACGAGCGAAACGAAGACCTCCCCCAGCCTCTTTCCTTGTGCCGTGGCTCCGTTGCCACTAGGTTCCGACGAACCCTCTTCAAGGAATTTCCGTGCGCTACATCTCCACCCGCGGCGACGCTCCGCCGCTTGGCTTCGCCGATGCGACGCTCGCCGGCCTCGCCCGCGACGGCGGCCTTTATGTTCCCGATACCTGGCCGGTTTTCTCCCCGGCGGAGATCGCGGACCTCGCCGGCCGGCCATATGCGGAAGTGGCCTGCACGGTCATCCGGCCGTTCGTCGGCGGCGAGGTGGCGGACGCGGACCTCGCCCGCATGGCGCGCGACGCCTACGGCACCTTCCGGCACCCGGCCGTGGCGCCGCTCGTGCAGGTCGCGCCGAACGCCTTCGTGCTCGAGCTCTTTCACGGGCCGACGCTCGCCTTCAAGGATTTGGCGATGCAGTTTCTCGCGCGCCTGCTCGACCATATTCTCGAGGCGCGCGGCGAGCGCGCGACGCTCGTCGTGGCGACGTCGGGCGACACCGGTGGCGCAGCGGCCGAGGCGTTCCGTGGCGCCAAGCGCGTCGATCTCGTCGCGCTGTTTCCGCAAGGCCGCATCTCCGACGTGCAGCGGCGGATGATGACGACGCCGGAGGACGAGAATATTCACGCCGTTTCGGTCGAAGGCACGTTCGACGACTGCCAGGCGATCGTGAAGGGCTTGTTCAACCACCACGCTTTCCGCGATCGCGTGCGCCTTTCCGGCGTCAACTCGATCAACTGGGCGCGCATCGTCGCGCAGGTCGTCTATTACTTCACCGCCGCGGTCGCGCTCGGCGCGCCGCACCGGCGCGTGTCGTTCACGGTGCCGACGGGAAACTTTGGTGACATTTTCGCGGGCTATGTCGCATCGCGCATGGGCCTGCCGATCGAGCGTCTCGTCATCGCGACCAATGCCAACGACATTCTGGCGCGCACGCTCGCGACCGGCGCTTACGAGTTGCGCGAGGTCGTCGCGACCGCCTCGCCCTCGATGGACATCCAGGTGTCCTCGAACTTCGAGCGGCTGCTGTTCGACGCCTATGGCCGCGACGCGAGCAAGGTGCGCGCCCTGATGGGATCGCTCGCGCAGGCGCGCCGTTTCGAGATCGCGCCGCCGGCGCTCGCCGACATCCGGGCCCGCTTCGCCGCCGATCGCGCGGACGAGGATGAGACGGCGTCGACGATCCGCACGATACGCAAGGAAGCGGGGTATCTCGCCGATCCGCACACGGCGGTCGCCTTGGCGGTCGCCGAGAAGGAGGCGGGCGATCCGCGCGTGCCGATGATCGTGCTCTCGACGGCGCATCCGGCGAAATTCCCCGATGCCGTCGAGGCGGCGTGCGGCGTGCGTCCGGACCTTCCCGAATGGCTTGCCGATCTGCCGCACCGGCGCGAGCGCGTCAGCGTGTTGCGCGCTGACCAGGTGGCCATCGAACGTTTGATTCTCGCGGCCAGTCGCGCTGCGAAAGAAGGAGTTTCCGTATGAGTGTCGAGGTGACCCGGCTTCCATCCGGCCTGACGGTTGTCACAGAGAATATGCCGCGGCTCGAGACCGCGGCGCTCGGCGTCTGGGTGGCGGCCGGTAGCCGCGACGAACGCCCGGACGAGCATGGCATCTCGCATCTGCTCGAACACATGGCGTTCAAAGGCACGACGCGGCGCAACGCGCGTGCGATCGCCGAGACGATCGAGGCGGTCGGCGGCGATCTCAACGCGGCGACGAGCGTCGAGACCACGGCGTACTACGCGCGCATGCTGAAGGCGGACGTGCCGCTGGCGCTCGACGTTCTCTCCGACATCCTCTCCGACCCGACCTTCGAAGACAGCGAGCTCACGCGCGAAAAGAACGTCATCGTGCAGGAGATCGGCGCCTGCGAGGATACGCCCGACGATCTCGTGTTCGATCTGTTGCAGGCGACGGCGTTCCCGAACCAGGCCGTGGGCCGCCCGATCCTCGGAACGCCGGCCACCGTCCGGTCGTTCACCGCGAAGAATTTGCGCGCGTATCTCACGCGCAATTATCAGGCGCCGGACATGATCGTCGGCGCCGCCGGCGCGGTCGATCACGCCGCGATCGTCGACGAGGTGACGCGGCGGTTCGCCGGCTTCGCGGGAGCCGAGGGCCCGGCGGCGGAGAAGGCGCGCTTCCATGGCGGCGCCAAGGTGCAGAAGCGCGATCTCGAACAGGTTCATATCGCGCTGGCGATGGAGGGGCTGCCGCAGAAACACGACGACCTCTACAGCCTCTCGATCTTCACCAACGTGCTCGGCGGCGGCATGTCCTCGCGCCTCTTTCAGGAGGTGCGGGAGCAGCGCGGCCTTTGCTACACGATCTACGCCTTCCACTCGCCGTACACCGACACCGGTATGTTCGGTTTGTATGCCGGGACCGACGCGGCCGATGCGCCGGAACTCATGCGCGTGGTCATCGACGAGATCGCCGGTGCGGCGGAAACGATCAACGAGGCCGAGGTCCATCGTGCCAAGGCGCAGATGAAGGCGGGGCTTCTGATGGCGCTGGAGAGTTGCAGCTCGCGTGCGGAGCAACTTGCCCGCCAGACCCTCGCTTACGGCCATCCCATCCCGGTCGCGGAACTCGTGGCCAAGATCGAGGCGGTCAGCGTGGAGAGCGCCCGCGCTGCCGGGCGCGCGCTCATCGCCCGCAGCCGGCCGGCTATCGCCGTGCTGGGGCCCGGACCGGGGCTTGAAAGCGCCGCGACGATCGCTGAAAGTCTCGGGCGCCGCGCGGCATAGTCGCGCGGCGGCGTATTTCGCGCCCGTATCCGTCCAGCGTTCCGCCGATGGCCCTTTTTCGCACCGTAAGTTTCGCGGAATCCCTTCCGACCGTGGAGGGTGAGGGCGTGATGCTGCGTGCTCCCGTCATGGCCGACTTCATGGAATGGGCGACGTTGCGCAACCTCAGCCGCGGCTTCCTGACGCCGTGGGAGCCGACCTGGCCGGCGGACGATCTGACGCGCAGCGCCTACCGCCGCCGCGTCCGCCGCTATGCCGAAGACATCAGGATGGATCAGGCCTACGCGTTCTTCCTGTTCCGCAAGAACGACAATCTCCTGATCGGCGGCTTGACGATTGCCAATGTCCGTCGCGGCGTCGCGCAGGCCGGGAGTCTCGGCTACTGGATGGGCGCGCCCTATGCCGGGCAGGGCTACATGACGGCGGCGGTGCGGGCGATTGCGCGCTTCTCGTTCAGCACCCTGCGGCTGCATCGATTGGAGGCTGCTTGCATTCCGACCAACATACCTTCCGTTCGGGTGTTGGAGAGGGCCGGGTTCAAGCGTGAGGGGCTGGCGCGGCAATATCTTTGTATCGACGGCATCTGGCAGGATCATCTGCTGTTTGCGCGTCTCGACACCGACGGTCGCGCTTGAGGCGATGCCGTTTTTTCGTCAGATGGTGCTCTATCCTGCGGCTCGGCGACTTGACTGCGGGTCACGCCAAGGGGGAGACGTTATCTCGTTGCGAGGGCTCTCGACGTGCGAAAGATGACGATGCGAATGCCGTTACGGCAGGCCACGATGGCGGCCGCCACGGTGCTGATGCTGGGGGCTGCGGTCGTGCCGGCGGCGGCTCAGCTCGATTCGTTCTTCGACAAGATGAAGGGCATGTTCGGCGCGGACGAGAAGCCGCAGGCGGCGCCCACCGCTCCGCAGCCCGGCCAGCCGCAAGGCGACCTTCCGTGCCCGAGCGTCGACATCCGTAACGGCGCATCGACCCTGACGATCTACGGCTCGGGAGGAGATAACGCGACCAACGTGCGCTACCAGGCGAGCGTCACCCAGACCGCGCGCGAGTGCCATACGCTTGGCCCCACCATGACAGTGAGGCTTGGCGTGCGCGGTCGCGTTCTCCTCGGCCCCGTTGGTGGTCCGGGCCAAGTGACGGTGCCGATCCGCATCGCGCTGGTGAAGGAGGGCCCCGAGCCGAAGACCTTGCTCAGCAAGTTCTTCCAGACCTCCGTCGCGGTTCCCGAGGGGCAGACCAGCGTCCCGTTCAGCTATGTCGAGCAGGAGCTGACCTTTCCGGTGGCCGCGAAGGACGATATGGAGAACTACATCTTCTACGTCGGCTTCGACGAGCAGGGGTTGAAGCAGCCGAAACGCCCGGCGAAAAAGCCGCGTGCGAAAAAAAGAACATCCGGTTGACTTGTAAGGCCGGACCAATAGGATCGCGCAACTCAGTTGAATCTCGCGGGAGATGCCGGGGAGGGCGTAAGCCTAAAACCGGAGCCGAAGGCGCAACCACCCCGGAAACGCTCAGGCAAAAGGACCGCTGGATGATGGGTCTCTGGAAAGCAGCCGCGCGCCGATCGCGCGGCTCACCGACGGAGTAAGCCGCGCCGGGCGCGGTGAAATCTCTCAGGTTCCGTGACAGAGGGGGCTTTGGCGGGCAATGGCGCCCGGCATGGCCTTATGCACGGAGCCCGCGATGAGCGAACCCGCCGACACCGCATCCCCAGACAACGCCGCCGTATCCGCGCCGCTTGCCGTTACGCCCCTGCACGACCTGCATGTGCGCCTTGGCGCGCGCATGGTGCCGTTCGCCGGCTACGACATGCCGGTGCAATATCGCGACGGCATCCTCGCCGAGCATAATCATACGCGCACCGCCGCTGGGCTCTTCGACGTCTCGCATATGGGACAGGCCTTCCTCACCGGCCCCGACCATGAGACGACGGCGCGCGCGCTCGAGACCTTGGTGCCGGCGGACATCGTCAATCTCGGTCACGGCAAGCAGCGCTATACGCAACTGCTCAACGCCGAAGGTGGAATCCTTGACGATCTCATGGTGACGCGCTCGTCCGATCCGGATGAGGACGGCGTGCTCATGCTGATCGTCAACGCCGCCTGCAAGCATCAGGACTACGCGCATATCGAGGCGCACCTTCCCGCAAACGTGAAGCTGATGCGCGCCGACCATCGCGCGCTGATCGCGCTGCAGGGCCCCAAGGCGGCGGAGGTGCTCGCCCGCCACGCGCCGGAAGCCGCGGCGATGGCCTTCATGGCGGCGCGCAGCATGAAGATCGCGGGCATCGATGCGCATCTCAGCCGCTCCGGCTACACCGGAGAGGACGGCTACGAGATTTCGGTGAAGGCCAACAAGGTCGCCTCGCTCGCGGAGACGCTGCTGCGCGAGCCGGAGGTGAAGCCGATCGGCCTCGGCGCGCGCGATTCGCTGCGGCTCGAGGCGGGGCTCTGCCTCTACGGTCACGACATCGATACCACCACCTCGCCGATCGAAGCGGGGCTCACTTGGTCGATCCAGAAGCGCCGCCGCGTCGAGGGCGGATTCCCCGGCGACGCGCGCATCAAGGACGAACTGGCGAACGGTCCGTCGCGCGTGCGCGTCGGCCTCGTTCCGGAGGGCCGCGCCCCGGCGCGCGAGGGCACGGAGATTCGCGCGACCGATGGCCGCGTCATCGGCACGATCACGTCCGGCGGCTTCGGCCCCACGGTCGGCGGTCCCATTGCCATGGGTTACGTCAGCCGCGGTTCGGCTGACGTTGGAACGCCGGTGGCGCTGATGGTGCGCGGCAAGGAGTTGGCCGCGAAGGTGACGGCGATGCCGTTCGCGCCGCATCGTTACCACAAGGGATGATCACTGCATTTCGCAGGCGGGGAGACAAACGCAGATGACCACACGCTACACGACGGACCATGAATGGGTCTCGCTTGACGGGGATGTCGCCACCGTCGGCATCACCGACTACGCGCAGCAGCAGTTGGGCGACGTCGTCTATGTCGAGCTGCCGGAAGTCGGCAGGAAAGTCGCGAAGGGCGGCGAAGCCGCCGTCGTCGAATCGGTGAAGGCGGCGAGCGAGGTCTATGCGCCGCTTTCGGGGGAAGTCGTCGAGATCAATCCGGCGCTGGAAGGCGCGCCGGCGACCGTCAACGAGGACGCGCAGGGCAAGGGCTGGTTCATGAAGCTCAAGCTCGACAATCGCGCCGACGCCGACGAGCTCATGGACGAAGCCGCGTACAAAGAATTTCTCGCGACGCTGGCGTGATGGTGGTGCGGGCGCGCGTCCATACACCAGGTGTCATGCCCGCGAAGGCGGGCATCCAGTATCCCCTGTCTGTATTTGAAGCTGAGGACTCGGTGGTTACTGGGTCCCCGCCTTCGCGGGGACGACACGCGAGTGCGAGGCAACGTCGGGGCAGATCGGATCGGTCATGACCCACGAATACAGCGCGACGATCGTGTGGACGCGCGGCGCCGCCGCCTTCACCGACAATCGCTACAGCCGCGGCCACACGTGGAAATTCGACGGCCTCGAAGTTCCCGGCTCGTCGGCGCCGTCGAGCGTGCGGCTGCCGTATTCGGTCGCCGAGGCCGTCGACCCGGAGGAAGCCCTCGTCGCCGCGGTGTCGAGCTGCCACATGCTGTTCTTCCTTTCTTTCGCGGCGAAGGATGGTCTCGTCGTCGATCGCTACGAGGACGCCGCGCGCGGCGTGATGACCAAGAACGAAAACGGCAAATTCTACGTCTCCACGATTACGCTCAATCCGGCGGTGACGTTCAGCGGCGCCAAGCGTCCGGCCCAAGCGGACGCCGACGCGCTGCATCGTCGCTCCCACGAAGAGTGCTTCATCGCCAATTCCGTCAAGAGCGAGATCGTCGTCAATCCGACGTTCTCGATCGCCTGAGAGGCTGGGCCATGCGCTACCTTCCCCTGACACCTGAAGACCGCACCGAAATGCTTGCGCGCGTCGGCGTCGGCAGCGTCGACGATCTCTTCGTCGGCGTGCCGCGCGACAAGGCGCTGCGCAAGCTTCCCGATCTGCCGCTCAGCAAGAGCGAGATGGAGGTCGAGCGCGCGCTCGGCCGCATGGCGGGCAAGAACGTCGCCGCGGGGGCTGTGCCTTTCTTCGTCGGCTGCGGCGCCTACAAGCATCATGTGCCGGCAAGCGTCGATCACCTGATCCAGCGCTCGGAGTTTCTCACCTCCTACACGCCCTACCAGCCGGAGATCGCGCAAGGGACGCTGCAGTATCTCTTCGAGTTCCAGACGCAGGTCGCGATGCTGACCGCGATGGATGTCGCCAACGCGTCGATGTACGACGGCTCGACGGCGGCGGCGGAAGCTGTGCTGATGGCGCATCGTGTCACGCGGCGGAAGAAGGCGCTCCTTAGCGGCAATCTGCATCCGCACTACGCCGCGACGATCGAGACGGTGTCGCGCCTCGCCGGTGACGAGGTGGTCATGCCGGCGCCGCACGGCGCGGCGGAGGATCTGACTGACAAGATCGACAACACCGTCTCCTGCGTTGTCGTGCAGAACCCGGATGTGTTCGGACAGGTGCGCGACCTGCGCCCGCTGGCCGAGAAGGTTCACGCTGCGGGCGCGCTGCTCATCGTCGTCTTCACCGAGGTCGTCTCGCTCGGGCTCGTCACGCCGCCCGGCGAGATGGGCGCCGACATCGTGGTGGGCGAGGGGCAGTCGATCGGCAATGCGCTCAACTTCGGCGGCCCCTATGTCGGGCTCTTCGCCACCAAGCAGAAATACGTGCGGCAAATGCCGGGCCGTCTTGCGGGCGAAACCGTCGACGCCGAAGGCCGCCGCGGCTTCGTGCTGACGCTGTCGACGCGCGAGCAGCACATCCGCCGCGAGAAGGCGACGTCGAACATCTGCACCAATTCCGGGCTCTGCACGCTCGCCTTCACCATCCACATGACGCTGCTCGGCGAGGCCGGCTTGCGCAAGCTCGCGCAGGTGAACCACGCCAACGCCGTCGCGCTCGCCGATGCGCTCTCGGGCGTGAAGGGCGTGAGCGTTCTCAACGAGACCTTCTTCAACGAATTCACCATCCGCGTGCCGGGTGACGCGAACGACGTGATCGAAAAGCTCGCGAAGAAGGGCGTGCTCGGGGGCGTTTCGGGCCCACGCCTGTGGCCGGGCAACGCCGACATGCGCGATCTTATCATCGTCGCATCGACCGAAGTGAACACCGACGAAGACCGCGCTGCCTACGTCGCCGCGCTGAAAGAGGTGCTGTGATGCTGAACCGACAAGGCCGCCCCACCGAAGCGGGTAGCGCGGAAGGCGCCGCGCACGAAACCTTCACCGGCAACCGCGCGCTGCAGGTCGAGGAGGCGCTGATTTTTGAGGCTGGACGCCCGGAAGTGACCGGCGTCGATCTTTACGAGCCGGCGAAAGTGAAGCCGCGCCTCGGCGGGCTCGAGCGCAAGGGGCCGATCGGCCTGCCCGGCCTGACCGAGCCGGAGACGATGCGCCATTACGTGCGGCTCTCGCAGAAGAACTACGGCATCGACACCGGGCTGTTCCCGCTCGGCTCCTGCACGATGAAGCACAATCCGCGCACCAACGAGAAGATGGCGCGGCTTCCCGGCTTCGGCGACGTGCATCCACTGCAGCCGCTCTCCACCGTCCCCGGCGCGATCGAGCTCATCGCCGAGCTTGGGCGCTGGCTGCGCGAGCTGACCGGCATGCCCGCCGTCGCGATGACGCCGAAGGCCGGCGCGCACGGCGAGATGTGCGGCATGATGACGATCAAGTCGGCGCTCGCCGCGCGCGGCGAGAAGCGCACGAAGGTGATCGTTCCCGATTCCGCGCACGGCACCAATCCGGCGACCGCGGCGCTGCTCGGCTACGCGGTCGAGGGCTTCCCGGCGCGCGCCGACGGCACGGTCGACGCTGAGGAGGTCAAGCGCCACCTCTCGGAAGACGTCGCCGCGATCATGCTGACCAACCCGAACACCTGCGGGCTGTTCGAGCGCGACGTCGTCGCCATCGCCAAGGCGGTGCACGACGTCGGCGGCTACTTCTACGCCGATGGCGCCAACTTCAACGCCATCGTCGGCAAAGTGCGACCGGGCGATCTCGGCGTCGACGCCATGCACATCAACCTGCATAAGACCTTCTCGACACCGCACGGCGGCGGCGGGCCGGGCGCCGGCCCGGTCGTCCTTTCGGAAGCGCTCGCCCCGTTCATGCCGGTGCCTTACGTCGTCGCCGATAAGGATGGCGTGCGCTTCGTCGAGCATGTTTCGCAGGCGGAAAAAGGCGCGCAGCCGTTCGGTCGCATGTGTGCGTTCCAAGGCCAGATGGGCATGTTCACGCGCGCCATGAGCTACATGCTCGCGCACGGCGCCGACGGCATGCGCCAGGCATCGGAAGACGCGGTGCTCAGCGCCAATTACATCCGCGCCTCGCTCGGCGATCTGATGTCGCTGCCGTTCGGCGATCAGCCCTGCATGCACGAGGCGCTGTTCGACGATCGCTGGCTCGAGGACACCGGCGTCACCACGCTCGACTTCGCCAAGGCGATGATCGACGAGGGCTATCATCCGATGACGATGTATTTCCCGCTCGTCGTCCATGGCGCGATGTTGATCGAGCCGACGGAATCGGAGAGCAAGGCGTCGCTCGATCTCTTCATCGCGGCGCTGCGCGACCTCGCGATGGCGGCGAAGAAGGGCGACACCGCGCGCTTCACCGGCGCGCCGTATCACGCGCCGCGCCGCCGTCTCGACGAGACGCGGGCCGCGCGCGCGCCGGTGCTGCGTTGGACGCCCGCCGCCCCGCAGAGCGAGGCGGCGGAGTAGGTTCTCTTCGAACGGGAAGGCAAAAAGGGGCGACCGGCAACCGAGGCATGCCGGGCCCGATAGAAAAACGGCCGCGCGAGCTCGGGCTCGCCCCGGGGGATCGCGCTCAAACAAAACGATAACGACGGGTCTGCTCCAATGCTGTTGGATCAGACCCTGGATTAGTTGAGCTTCGCCTTCACGTCGGCGATGCCGCGAGCGATGAGGTCGTCACCGACCTTGCCTTTGGCGTTCTGCGCCAAAATATCGCTGGCGGCGGTGACGGCTGCGTCCGCCGCCGCGGCGCGCACGTCAGCCAGAGCCTGCGTCTCCGCTTGGGCGATTTTCGCCTCGGCCATCTTGGTGCGGCGAGCGACGAACTCGTCCATCTTCTCGCGCATCTCGTGAGCGTAGCGCTCGGCCTCGGCGCGGGCGCCTTCGATCAAAGCCTTGGCCTCGCCCTCGGCTTCCTGCTGCTTGGCCTTGTACTCGGCGACGAGCTTTTGCGCCTCTTCCTTCAGGCGGCGTGCCTCGTCGAGTTCCGCCTGGATGCGCGCGCGGCGTGCATCGAGCGCATCGAAGACCTGCTTGTGGACCTCGAAGTAGAAGAGCACCACCAGGAAAAGAATGGTAGCGACTGCGACCCAGAATTCGGCTTCGAACATCGTCTCGATCCTAACCCTTCAAGGCTCTCTCGACGGCCTGGGTAACGGCCTGCTCCGAAGGGAGGCTTCCGATCAGGCGTTCGACGATCGCGCTCGTCGCGTCGGCGGCAACGCCGCGGACATTATTCATCGCCGACGCCTTCGTGCCGGCGATGGTCTTCTCCGCTTCGGCAAGCTGGGTGTTGAGCTTGGCTTCCAACGCCTTGCGGTTCGTTTCCGCCTCGCCCATCAGCTTGTCGCGCGTTTCGGCCGCGATCGCCTGCGCCCGGCCGCGGGCCTCGGCCAGGGCCTTCTCGTAGGCGGCCATGGCGGCTTCGGATTCATCCTTGTGCCGCTGAGCCTCCGCGAGATCGCCGGCGATGCGGTCGCGGCGCGCCTGCAGGATCGAGCCGACCCGCGGAAGCGCGACCTTCGACATCAGAACGTAAAGCGCCACGAAGGCGATCACGAGCCAGATGAGCTGGGACCCGAACGTCTGCTTATCGAACGGCGGAAAGGTTTTCGGCCCGTGCCCGCCCGGCACTTCAGTATGCGAATTGGTCTCGGCCATCGGTCGTCTACCTGACTCAAGTCATCCCCGCGACGGCGGGGATCCAATAATCCCGGTCGTGCGCGTTGCGCCGCGCCGGGGTATGGCTCCCGGCTTCGCTACGCTCGGCCGGGATGACAGGGAGTGATCAGAGCGCGAACAGGAGCAGAAGCGCGATCAGCAGCGAGAAGATGCCGAGCGCCTCGGTCACGGCGAAGCCGAAGATCAGGTTGCCGAACTGGCCCTGGGCAGCGGACGGGTTGCGCAGCGCGGCGGCAAGGTAGTGACCGAAGATGGCGCCCACGCCGACGCCGGCGCCGCCCATTCCAATGCAGGCAATGCCAGCGCCGATGTACTTGGCGGCGATCGGGTCCATGAGAATGCTCCTTTTCGAGGGTTAACTGCGAGGGTTAAGCTGGATGTGAGAGTGCGGGCTCAGTGGCCCGGGTGGATCGCATCGTTGAGGTAGATGCAGGTCAGGATCGCGAACACGTAAGCTTGCAGGAACGCGACCAAGAGTTCGAGCGCGGTGAGCGCCACCGTCATGCCGAGCGGCAGGAGGGCGCCGAGCCATCCGCCGATGCCGAAGGCGCCGAGCATGACGACGAAGCCGGCGAACACCTTCAGCGTGATATGTCCGGCGAGCACGTTCGCGAACAGACGAACGCTGTGCGAGATCGGCCGCGACAGGAACGACATGATCTCGATGAAGACGATCAGCGGCAGGATGTAGATCGGGATGCCGCTCGGGACGAACAGCTTGAAAAAGCGCAGCCCGTTGTGCGCCAGCCCGTAGATGATGACGGTGAAGAAGACGAGCAGCGCCAGCGCGGCGGTGACGATGATGTGGCTCGTGACCGCGAAGCCGGCGAGCGGCAGCATGCCGAGCACGTTCAGGAACAGCACGAACATGAAGATCGTGAACACGAACGGGAAGAAGCGCATTCCCTCCGTGCCGGCGGTACTTTTTATCATGTCCGCGACGAATTCGTAGGACAGTTCGGCCAGCGACTGCGCGCGGCCGGGCACGAGACTGCGCCCCGCCGTCGCCGTGATCATCAAAAGCACGATGCCGACGACCGCGATGCCCATGAACAGGGCCGAGTTCGTGAAGGCGATCTCCTGACCGCCGACCGTCCCGAGCGGGAAAAGATTATTGATCTGAAACTGGTGGATCGGGTCCGCAGCCATGACCGGATCGGGTCCTCGTCGAAAGCCCGGGCGCAGGCCCGGCCAGATGATGCGGCCTCGCGGCCGCGGATTTAGATTTTGCGCGGCGGGATGACCCCTGCCGACCGCATGACCGTGAGCACGCCGCCGGCGAAACCGAACAAGAGAAACACGATGAAGCCCCAGGGCGAACTACCAACCAGGTAATCGAACCCCAGCCCCAGCCCCGCTCCGACGATCACGCCTCCGACCAACTCGGCGGAAAGCCGAAGGCCGCGCGCCATCGCCGTGCTGCCGGCGTCTCCCCGCATGCTGGGCGTGGGCTCGCCCGGTCGGGAAGTGCCCGCCCGGTTCAGCCCCTCGCCGAGATGCCGAAGCCTCGCGGAAAGAGCAGCCTCCTCGGCCGACTGAGCTTTGGATCGCTCGCCCTTGCGCGCGTCGTCCGACATCGCCCGACACCCGCAAATCGAAGAAAACCAAGCGCTTTCGCCGCCCCCGAAGGCCGCGCGGACCATACTGATGGGGGTATGGGCTGTCAAGAAATGGTGTTTGGCCTCTACTGTATTGAAATAGCTTGAGAAAAGGCGATTTGCGCGGTTCTGCCGCAGGCGCCGTTCGCGCCTCTCCACACTTCCTTCGTTGCAGACGCGCAAGTCCTTCGTCGCAGACGCGCAAGTCCTTCGTCGCAGACGCGTAAGGCATGCGCGAGCGCCGCGCGGTCATGCGGCCGGAAAGGGGGCCGCCGCCTTTTCCCGACCGGAGGGCGTGTTACGCTTTTGTCCTCCGCCGCAGGATTTTCCGATGACCGAACAGATCGACTATTACTTCACGATCATTTCGCCGTGGGCCTATATCGGCCATGCCCCGTTCATGGCGATCGTCAAGCGTCACGGCCTGCGCGTGCGCCCCAAGCCGGTGCCGATCGGGCAGGTTTTCGCCGAAACCGGCGGCCTGCCGCTTGGAAGGCGCGCGCCGGCGCGCCAGCGCTATCGCATTCTCGAGCTCCAGCGCTGGCGCGAAAAGCGCGGGCTCAGTTTCAAGCTGCGGCCGAAGAACTGGCCGTTTGATGGAAGCCTTGCCGATCGCTTCGTGGTCGCGGCCGTCGACGCGGGTCATGATCCCGACGCGTTCTTGCGGCGCGCCTTCGCCGCGATCTGGGAAGGCGAGACGTCGCTCGCCGACGAGCCGACGCTGCAAAAGATCGGCGGCGAGGCCGGGCTTCCGGTCGACGCGCTCTTGGCCGCGGCGAAGTCGGATGCGATTGCCGCCAAGTATGAGCAGAACTATCGCGACGCGGTCGCGGCCGACGCATTCGGTTCGCCGGTATATGTTCGCGATGGCGAAGCGTTCTGGGGACAGGATCGTCTCGACTTGTTCGAGGACGCCGTGAAGTCCGGCCGCCCCGGCTTTCGCTCCGACGCGACGTGACAGTGACCTGCATGGTTCGAGGCGCGCCCGCTGCGTGGCGCTCCTCACCATGAGGGCCGGCGCCGTCATATGAACCGGCCTCGTCCGAAGGAGGCCGAGAAGCGGCCGCCTCGAGGGATGAATCGAAATAGAAGGATGCAAGATGACTGACTTGGCCGATCTCTTCCCCGGATTCGAATCGCGCTGGATCGATACCTCGATCGGCCGCATGTTCGCGCGCGTCGGCGGCACGGGCTCGCCGCTTCTTCTGATGCACGGCTACCCGCAGACCAACGTGATGTTTCATCGCGTCGCGCCGGCGCTCGCGGCGCGGCACACGCTCGTCATTCCGGACCTTCCCGGCTACGGCTGGTCGGCGGCGCCGCGTTCGGGGCCGGATCACGCCCCTTACACGAAGCGCGCGATGGCGGCGGTGATGGTCGAGATCATGGAGGCCGTGGGCTTCGTACATTTCGGCGTCGTCGGCCACGATCGCGGCGGCCGCGTCGCCTATCGCTTGGCGCTCGATCATCCCGGCCGGACCGATAAGCTCGCCGTTCTCGACGTCGTGCCGACTTACAACATGTGGCACGGCATGGACGACAAGTTCGCGATGAAGGTTTGGCACTGGATGTTCCTCGCGCAGGCCGAGCCGTTCCCGGAAATGCTGCTCGGCAAGGCGCCGGTGGAATACTGGAACTGGAAATGCGCCAGCCTGTCGAAGACGAAAGATCTCTCGTGCTTCGATCCGCGTGCCCTCGCGCACTATCACGCCTTCATCCAAGAGCCGACGCGCATCCATGCGACGTGCGAGGACTATCGCGCCGGCCGTGGCGCCGACCTCGCCTACGACGAGGCCGACCGCGCCAAGGGCAACAAGATCAAGTGCCCGGTGCTCGCGCTTTGGGGAAGCGCCGGCGTGCCGAGCGAAACCGGAGGGCCGCTCGCGACGTGGAAAGAGTGGGCGGACGACGTGCGCGGCGGTCCGATCGATTCCGGCCATTATGTCTGCGAGGAAGCGCCGGCCGCCGTCAGCGCGGCGCTGCTGGATTTCTTCAAGGCATGAGCGAATCCGCGACTGCGCCGCTCTCGTTGCGCGATGCGCGGCGCGACGAGGTGCCCGCGATCGTCGCGATGCTGGCGGACGACATCCTCGGCGGCGCGCGTGAGAAGGCCGGCGATCTGCCGCCTTATTTCGCCGCCTTCGACGCCATCGCGCACGACCCCAACAATCGCCTGCTGGTGGCGGATGTGGATGGAGCGCTCTCGGGCTGCCTGCAACTGACCTTCATTCCCGGGCTCTCGCGCGGCGGCGCTTGGCGCGCGCAAATCGAGAGCGTGCGGATTGCGGCGTCGGCGCGTGGCGGCGGCTTCGGCCGGCGCATGATCGAGGCGGCGATCGACCTGGCGCGTGCGCGAGGCTGCACGCTCATTCAACTCACGACCGACAAGGCGCGCGCGGATGCGCTACGTTTTTATGAAAGCCTTGGCTTTGCCGCGACGCATGAGGGCATGAAGCTGATGCTGGATTGAAGGTAGTGAAACCCCGGCGTTGCAACAAACGCGGGCGCGACCTCTCCCAACAGGAGAGACGAAGGCCGCGGCGGGGTTGACCCGGCGCGTCATTTGACGCTTCAAATTTGGCGTGGCTTTGAGAGGCGGCGAGACGCGGGCATGGCGAAGATCGACAGACAAGCGGCCTATTCTGGCACCAAGGATGTGGCGGCGGCGCTGCGCTTCGACGTCTCGCGGCTGGAGGCGTATCTCGCCGCGCATGTCCGCGGCTTCGTGGGCCCCTTGAATGTCCGGCAGTTCCGCGGCGGCCAATCCAATCCGACTTACGTGCTCGAGACGCCCGCGCGCCGCTATGTGTTGCGCCGCAAGCCGCCGGGTAAGCTCTTGCCGTCCGCGCATGCGGTCGACCGCGAGTTCCGCGTCATCAGCGCGCTGCACGGCGCCGGCTTTCCGGTGGCGGAGCCTTTCGCCTACTGCGCCGACGAAAGCGTCGTCGGCACGGCGTTCTACGTGATGGGCTTCGTCGATGGGCGCGTCATCTGGGAGCCGGGGATGCCCGGCGCGACGCCGGATGAGCGGCGCGCCGTCTTCGACGTCATGAACGCGACGCTTGCGCGGCTGCACGGCTTCGATCCGGCGGTGATCGGCCTCGGCGATTTCGGCCGCGGCGAGAATTACATCCAGCGGCAGGTCGACCGGTGGTCGAAGCAGTATCGCGCATCGGAAACCGAGAAGATCGACGAGATGGAGCGCCTGATGGCGTGGCTGCCGGCGCATCTGCCGCCCGCCTCTCCAGTTCGCCTCGTGCATGGCGATTATCGGTTGGACAACATCATTCTCGCGCGTTCCGAGCCGAAGGTGCTGGCGGTTCTCGACTGGGAGCTGTCGACGCTCGGCGATCCGCTCGCCGACTTCACGTACCATTTGATGCAGTGGTTCATGCCGCAGTCGGAAAGCGGCGCCGGCACCGCGACGCTCGTCGGCCTCGATCTCGGAGCCCTCGGCATTCCGTCGCTGTCTTCCTATGTCGACGCTTACGTTGAGCGCACCGGGCTCGACCCGCGGCCGCATCTCCCGGTCTACCTCGCCTACAACTTCTTCCGTCTCGCTGCGATCCTGCAGGGCATTGTCGGCCGCGTGCGCGATGGGACGGCGACGAGCGACAACGCGCCGGGGCGCGCGGCGCTGGTGCAGCCGCTTGCCGCGGTCGGGTGGCGCTTCGCGCGCGAGGCCGGTGCATGACGGCGCCGGCCGGCCGTGCGGAGCGCGCGCGCCGGCCACAGCGGACGTTCACGCTCGCCCTCGGCGGCGGCGGTGCCCGCGGGGTCGCGCATATCGTGATGATGGAGGCGTTGGATGAGCTCGGCGTCAAGCCGCGCGTCATCGCCGGAAGCTCCATCGGCGCCGCGATCGGCGCGGCCTACGCGGCCGGAATGCCGGGAAAAGATATCCGCCGCCACGTCGTCGGTTTGATGCATGATCGTGGCGACGTGTTCCGTCGCATGATGGCGGCGCGCACCGGCGGCTTCGCGAGCCTGCTGCGCTCGCCGCTCGGAAATCCGCTGCTCATCGATGCCGAGAAATTCTGCGCGGCTTTCCTTCCGAGCGAGATCCCGGAGACGTTCGAGGAGCTTACGCTTCCGCTGCGCATCGTCGCGACCGATTATTACGGGCGTGTTGCGACGACCTTCGAGTCGGGCCCGCTGCGGCCCGCGCTCGCCGCATCGATGGCGGTGCCGGGACTCGTGCGTCCCGTACGCATCGGCGACCGCGTGATGGTCGACGGCGCCGCGGTCGATCCGCTGCCGTTTGCCGGCCTGCGCGGGCTCGCGGATTTCGTCGTCGCGATCGACACCTCGATCGGACCGACGCCGCCGCGCGGCGTGCCGGAGCCATGGGAGGCGTTGTTCTCTACGATCCAGATCATGGGCCACGCGATCGTCGCCGAAAGGCTGAAGGCGGGTACGCCGGAAGTGATGGTTCGGCCGAACGTCGGCGCTTTCCGGCTGCTCGATTTTCTGCAGGCGAGCGCGGTGCTGCGTGCCGCGGCGCCGGCGAAGGAAGAATTGAAGGCGAAGCTCGCGGCGATGTTGGAGGGGTGAGACTTCTTCCTTCGTCATTGCCGGGTTTGACGAGTTCGTGCGAGCGGCCACCTCACTCCGCGATGTCGACGCCTTCGAAGATATGCCGTCCGAGCGGATCCATCTTGAAGCCGGTGACGCCTTTGCGGGTCGCCATGAAGACCACCGAATGGGCGATCGGAACCCACGGCGCCTCGCGATGCGCGATCACCTGCGCGTCCTTGTAAAGGCGCGCGCGTGCCGCGGGATCGGCGATGATCCGCGCCCTGGTGACCAGCGCGTCGAAATCCTTGTCGCACCAGCGCGCGATGTTGTTGCCGCCGGTGCGTGTCGCCGCGCAGCCGAGCAGCACGTTGAGAAAATTGTCGGGATCGCCGTTGTCGCCGGTCCATCCGAAGAGCGCCATGGAGGGCTCGCCGGCCTGCAGGCGCGTGCGATAGCGGCTCCATTCATCGGTCATGAGATGCACGCGAATGCCGACCTTGGCGAGATCGGTCTGGATGAGTTCGGCGACGCGCTTGGCGTTCGGGTAGTACGG
>JBDHSU010000017.1:0-42675 GCA_039808325.1 Variibacter sp.
TTCGTCGTGCGGCACCATCGTGCTGTGACGCTGCAGGATCTGCCCGATTTCCTGCGGCTGCTCGACGAATACAAGATCGACGCGACGCTGCTCAATCCGCGAATGCCCGCTGTCGCATTGCTGGACCGTCTGCCGGGCTGGAAACGTGCCTACGCGGACGATCTCGCGGTCATCCACGTTCGCGCGCCGGCCGCGGCGTCCGGCGGCGTTCCGCGTTCGGACAACCTCGGTTTGCGGCGGTAGCGGTCCTCGCTACTTTCCGTTCTTGTGCGGCTCGAGGATTTTGTAGGCGCGCTCATTCGCCGGCGTCGGAATGCCGAGTTCGCGGCCGAGCGACACGACCTTGCCGGAAAGCCAGTCGAGTTCCATCCGGTTGCCGCGCTCGAGGTCGTGCGCCATCGAGGCTTTCATGCCGGGCGGCACGGTGCCGAGAAACTGCATGCGATCCTCGACGAAGTTCGCCGGCAGCCCCGCGCCCTTGGCCTGTCCGACGGCGACGACCTCGGCCATCACGTCGTGCAGCCATTGTTTATGTTCCGGGTTGCCGAGAACCGCGGCCATCGGCTGCCGGGTCGCGGCGGTCAGCGCCGACATGCCCACCAGAAACACGAACTTCTCCCACTGCGCCGTCATGATCGACGGCACGATGTCGATGTCGACCCCCGCCGCCTTGGCGGCGGCGACGAAGGCGCCGAGATAGGCGTCCAGCTTTCCGTCGGCCCGTCCGCAGCGAATGCGCGCGAACTGGCTCGTATGGCTGATGTGTCCGGGGCCGGCGATCACCGTCGCGATCTGCGCCGTTCCTCCGACGACGCGGTCGGCGCCGAGGATTTTCGACAAGCGATCGACGCTGTCGATGCCGTTCTGCAGCGTCAGCACGCGCGTGTTCGGCCCGCACAGCGGCAGCGTCATCTCGCCCGCCTTTTCGGTGTCCCACAGCTTCACCGCGAAGAGGACGACGTCGACCGGTCCGATGCTTTTCGGGTCGTCGGTCGCGGTCGCGCCGGTGATTTGCAGGTTGCCGAGAGGGCTGTCGACCTTGAGGCCGCTTTTGCGGATGGCATCGAGATGCGCGCCGCGCGCGATGAAGAAAACATCGTGTCCGGCGGCGGCGAGCCGGGCCCCGAAATAGCCGCCCACGCCGCCCGTCGCCATTGTCGCAATGCGCATCGATCAATCCTCGTTCTCGGCCGTCACCGATCCTGGCGGCATACGCCAAAGGGGAGTGGGGCGTCTAGCGCGCCTTCTTGCCTAGAGAAGCGCAACTGAATGGTTGCCAATCGTCGCTCTGCGGTCTAAGGGAATGAGCAACCAGGAGGTTGCCTATGAGCGATCGCATCGAAAAGACCATCGAATTGAAGGCGCCGGTCTCCCGCATATGGCGGGCGCTGACGGATCATCAGGAATTCGGGGCGTGGTTCCGCGTGAGGATGGAGGGGCCGTTCGTGCCGGGTCAGGTTGCGCGCGGCCGCATCACCTATCCCGGCTATGAGCATATCCAATGGGAGGCGGTGGTTCAGAAGATGGAGCCGGAGCGGTTGTTCTCGTTCACCTGGCACCCCTATGCGATCGATCCGAAGCAGGATTACTCGAGCGAGCCATCGACGCTGGTCGAGTTCTCGCTGCGGAAGATCCCCGCGGGCACGTTGTTACGCGTCGTCGAGTCGGGCTTCGATAAATTGCCGGCCAATCGTCGCCATGAGGCATTCCGCATGAACGACGAAGGTTGGAGCATCCAGGTCAAAAACATTGCAGAGCATATCGAACAAACGCCGGCTTAGCGCGCTCAAGGCGCGGGCGTCGGTTTTCGCAGCGCTCGGCGACGAGACGCGGTTGTCCGTTCTCGTGAAGCTGTCCAACGGTCAGCCGCAGTCGATCGCGCGACTGACCGCCGGAACCGATCTTTCACGGCAAGCGGTGACGAAGCATCTCCGCGTGCTGGCGAATGTGGGCGTGGTGCGCAGCCTGCGCGTCGGGCGGGAGAGTCTTTTCAAGCTCGAGCCGCAGCCGATCGAGGACCTGCGCGACTATCTCGATCAGGTGTCCAGGCAATGGGATGACGCGCTGGCGCGGCTCAAGGCGCACGTCGAAGGCTAGGTCACGTTCTTCGATGTACCAAATGGAGAAGCCTCCCGTGCGGGAGGCTTCTCGTCGGAAGCATATGTCTCCAGGCGAGGGACGTCAGTAGACGCGTGAGCGCATGCCGCTCGCATCCGCAAGCGCCGGCGCATGATGGCGGGTATCCGGCAGGACGACGACCTTGGCGCCGACATTGGCGCGCGAATAGAGATCGATGATGTCGGCGTTCAACAGGCGGATGCAGCCTGACGAAACGCGCTTGCCGATCGAGGACGGCTGGTTGGTGCCGTGGATGCGATACACCGTGCCGCCGATATAAAGCGCGCGTGCGCCGAGCGGGTTTCCCGGACCGCCGGCCATGAAGCGCGGAAGGTAGGGTTGGCGCGCGATCATTTCGGCCGGCGGCACCCAATCCGGCCACTCCTTCTTCTGCTCGACCGTCTTGGTCCCCGACCAGGTGAAGCCCTCGCGTCCGACGCCGATGCCGTAGCGGACGGCGCGGCCGCTGCCGAGGACGTAATAGAGATAGGTGTTCGGCGTATCGACGATGATCGTGCCGGCGGGCTCGTGGCCGGAATAGCTCACGATCTGGCGGCGAAACTGCGCCGGGATCTCGGTCGCTCCCTGTTCCTCCTCGGTCGCCTCGAAAGGTGCCGCCTGGCCGGGCATCGCTTGTTCGAAGAGAGACGCCGTCGGCCCCGCGGTTGGCGCCAAGGACAGCGGCTGCGCGCCAGCCGTTCCGGCCCAACCCACCACCAATGCAACACCGAGGATATGCGGAAACGCTTTGAACCCTGACATGACCTGACCCCGTGCTCACCCACGCGTTCGTCTTCCCAACGGAGCTGCCGGTTCAAGGTTCCAGTAACGGCCAAAGAAGTTCCGATTTTTGTCCCGCGATTTCGGTTGAAGGAAAATAATGGCGTGCAAGGGCTGAAGTTGAATGGCGCAAATCAAAATAAAAGCAGCCGGCTTACACCGGCCACTTTTATCGAGCGGTCAGAAACCCCGCGCCTATGTCCCTGTCGCAATGAACGCGCGGGCGGGCCTTCGGTTCCGGCCGCCCTGCGTGCCGGTTTATTTGCGGCGCCAGCCAACGGTGGCGTCGGGGACGGAATCGACCGACGCGAAATAAGGCTTGATGTCGAGCAGCGGCGTTCCGTCGACGCAGTCAAGGGTGGAAACGCGCACACGATTTTCTTCCACGCCGAACAGGCGCACGACGCTGGCCGCGATCGGGTTGGGCCGCACCGGCGTGCGTACCGCGAAGCAGCCGACCTGCCCGCCGTAATGTCGTGGCGATTGCAGCACCAGGTCGCGCCGCGCCAGATGCATCCAGTAGAGGACCAGAAGGTGCGAGCACGTCGCAACCTCCTTGAGCGCCGGCGCCCAGCGGGCGTCGACCTCGAGCGTGCACGGCGCGTCGCGCTCACGCACGTTCTTCGGGCAGTCCGCGCGCGTCATCCAGGGGGTGCGCACGCGCCCGATGAAGTAGAGGCCGGCGTCGAACGTCTCGGGTAGATCGACGGCCAGCTCGCCGTCGCGGATGCTGCCGTCGTCGACCGGAAATGGCGCATACGTTGACATGGCCCGACACTATGCCGAGGTTGCGCCTCCACACAAACGATCCGGACCATCATGACAGTGACGCTATCGATCGGCGCGGTGGCGTCGGCCTTTCCCCGGTACCGCGCCGGCGTCGTGATCGCGACCGATCTCGTCATCCCGCCGGAGCGGCCGCCGGCGCTCGATACGCTGATCCGCGAGCGCGAGGCGGCGGCGCGGGCGCGGTGGGCGGGAATGGAGTTGTCGGCGATCCCCGGCGTCGCTGCCTGGCGCGAAGCCTACAAGGCGTTCGGCATCAGGCAGACGCGTTACCGTTCGTCCGTCGAGCGCCTGGTGAAGAACGTGCTCGCCGGCCGCGGGCTGCCGCGCGTCAACGGTTTCGTCGATCTCTACAACGCGGTCTCGCTCGCGCATGTGCTGCCGCTCGGCGCCGACGATCTCGACCGGGTGACGCCGCCCTTCGCCTTCCGCTACGCCGTCGACGGCGACACCTTCGTCGACATGGCCGACGCCGCCAGCGGCGAGGGGGAGGCGGGGGCATCCCCGCCCAAGCCCGGCGAGGTCGTCTTCGCCGATGCCGAGAAGGTGTTGTGCCGCCGTTGGAACTGGCGGCAGGACGCGCGCTCGCTGATCCGCCCGGAGACGACGCGCGCGATCGTCACGGTCCAGGGTAACGGCGCCGGCGACGTTGGGGCGGCCGTGGCGGATTTACGCGACCTGATCGCGGCTTTCTGCGGCGGCGGCACGCGAGCGGGAATCGCCGACGCGAACGCCATGTCGATCGCGATGTGAGGGTCGTGAGCGCGCTCAGGCGGGCGGCTGGCTTCGGTAGACGCAAAAGTTGCATCAACGATGGATGCACCGGCGGATAGGCATTGGCGGGAAGAATTTGGCGCCGACGCCGTTCGGCGCGTCCGCGAGCGCGGAACCAGCACGTCGCTTCCGGTGGGCGCGGGGTGTGAATTGCCCAATTAACTTCATAAAGATATCTTTATATCTCGCGAGCGGGTATGCTATAAATGCCTCATGAGCGAACCGGGCCATCTGACCTTTGACGCTTTGAACGCCGTTCTGCGCGCGGCGGCGGAGCCCACGCGCCTGCGCATCCTGGCGCTGCTGGCCGAGGTCGAACTGACCGTGTCCGATCTCACGGATATCCTGCGGCAGTCGCAGCCGCGTATCTCACGGCATCTGAAACTGCTCGCCGAAGCAGGACTTGTCGAGCGTTCGCGCGAGGGGAGCTGGGCGTTTTTCCGGTTGCCGGAGAGCGGGGCGGCGGATCTGGCGCGTGGCCTGATCGCGCATGTCGACCCCGCCGACGAGACGACCCTGCGCGACCGCGAGCGTCTCGCCGCCGTGCGGGCGACGCGCGCGGCGGCGGCGCAAGCCTATTTCCAGGCGCACGCCGGGGAGTGGGACCGCATCCGGCGGCTGCACATCGCCGAGACGGCGCTGGAAAGCGCCATCGTCCAGACATTGGGCGATCGCGATTTCCGTTCGCTGCTCGATCTCGGCACCGGCACCGGACGCATGCTCGAATTGTTCGGTCCGCGCCTGGAGCGCGGCGTCGGCATCGACCTGTCCTCGGCAATGCTTTCCATGGCGCGGGCGCGGCTCGATCGCGCGGGACTGCGCCACTGTTCCGTGCGCCAGGGCGACATCTACGACCTCGCGCTGCCGAAGGATTCTTTCGACGTCGTGATCGTGCACCAGGTGCTGCACTATCTGGACGACGGCGCCGGCGCCATTCGCGAGGCGGCGCGGGTTCTCCGCCCCGGCGGGCGGCTGCTGGTGGTCGACTTCGCGCCGCACGATCTCGAATTCCTGCGCGACGAGCATGCGCATCGCCGGCTCGGCTTCGCGCCCGAGACGGTGGAGCAGTGGATGACAGCCGCGGGCCTCGAAGTCGTGTCGCAGCGCGACCTCGCGCCGGAAGCGGGCGGCGAGGGCAAGATCGCGGTGTCGCTTTGGCTCGGGCGCGATCAGCGTCTCGCGATTGCCGGTGCACCCTCACGCGAGGTGGCGTGATGGCCGATTTTCCGCGCGCAAGCCGTGTGGCGGAGCAGGGGCGGAAACCGTCGATCCGCGTTTCGTTCGAGTTCTTTCCGCCGAAAACGGAGGAGATGGAGCGCACACTCTGGGATTCCATCACCCGGCTTGCGCCGCTGTCGCCGTCCTTCGTGTCGGTGACATACGGCGCCGGCGGCTCGACCCGCGAGCGCACGCACGCGACCGTCAAGCGCGTGCTGAGCGAAACCGATTTGCTGCCGGCGGCGCACCTCACCTGCGTCGCCGCGACCTGCGGCGAAGTCGACGGCGTGATCCGCGGTTACTGGGACGCGGGCGTGCGCCATATCGTGGCGCTGCGCGGCGACCCGCTCGCTGGCGCGGGCGAGCGTTATACGCCGCATCCCGGCGGGTATGAGACCTCGGCTCGGCTCGTCGCCGGTATCAAGCGCGTCGGCGATTTCGAGGTTTCCGTTTCGGCCTATCCGGAGAAGCATCCGGACAGCCCGACGGTCGATGCCGACATCGACATGCTCAAGGCCAAGGTGGACGCCGGCGCGGGCCGCGCGATCACGCAATTCTTCTTCGATAATGATCTCTATTTCCGCTACCTCGACCGCGTGCGCGCGCGCGGTATCGACGTGCCGGTCGTTCCCGGCATCCTGCCGGTGCAGAATTTCAAGCAGACGAGGGCCTTTGCCGCGCGCTGCGGCGCGAGCGTCCCCGGCTGGTTGGCCCAGCGTTTCGAGGGGCTCGACGAGGATCCGGCGACACGTAAGCTGATCGCGGCGGCGGTTGCCGCCGAGCAGGTGCTCGACCTCGTCGATCGCGGCGTCACCGATTTCCATTTCTACACCATGAACCGCGCCGACCTCGTTTACGCGATCTGCCATTTGCTCGGATTGCGGCCGCGCGCGGACCGGAAGGCGGCGTAAGCCATGGCTTCGCGTGCCGCGATCCTCGATCTCGATCACGTTCAGGTCGCCGTTCCTCCAGGGACGGAGGAGGCTTGCCGCGCGTTCTATGTGACGCTTCTGGGTATGCCGGAAATCGTCAAGCCGCAGGCGCTCGCGGCGCGCGGCGGCGTCTGGGTTCAAGCCGGCAAGCGGCAACTGCATCTCGGCGTCGAGAAAGAGTTCCAGCCCGCACGCAAGGCGCATCCGGCATTCGCCGTCTCGGAGATCGACGATCTCGCCGAGCGTGTGGCGCGCGACGGCCGCGATGTCGTTTGGGACAACGAGACCATTCCCGGTCTGCGTCGCTTTCATACGCACGATCCCTTCGGCAATCGGCTCGAATTCGTCGAAAGCCAGGATGTTTCCAACGGGTAGAGTGATGTCGTCTCCAGTCATGTCAAAAATAGAAAAGACCCTTCGCGATATCGCGCGCACGCGCGTGCTGATCCTTGACGGCGCGATGGGCACCGAAATCCAGGCGCTGAAGTTCGATGAGGCGGGCTTCCGCGGCACGCGATTCAAGGACTGGGCGAAGGATCTGCGCGGCAACAACGATCTTTTGAACATCACCGCGCCGGACGCCGTGCGCGACATCCACGCGGCATACTTCCGTGCCGGCGCCGACATCGTCGAGACCAATACGTTTTCCTCGACGCGCATCGCGCAGGCCGACTACGGCCTCGAGGACTATGCGCGCGAACTCAATGTCGAAGGGGCGCGGCTGGCGCGCGAGGCGGCCGCGATCGTTGCCAAGGAGGACGGGCGCCCGCGCTTCGTCGCCGGGGCGCTCGGGCCGACCAACCGGACCGCCTCGATGTCCCCGGACGTCAATCGTCCCGGCTTCCGCGCCATCTCGTTCGACGACCTCCGTGCGGCTTATTCCGAACAGGCCGATGGCCTGCTGGAAGGCGGCGCGGACCTTCTCCTGATCGAGACGGTCTTCGATACGCTCAATGCCAAGGCCGCGATCTATGCGATCGAGGAAGTGTTCGAAAAGCGCGGCGCGCGGGTGCCCGTCATCATTTCGGGGACGATCACGGACCTGTCCGGCCGCACGCTTTCCGGGCAGACGCCGGAAGCGTTCTGGAACTCGGTGCGGCATGCCTCGCCGCTTGCGATCGGGCTCAACTGCGCGCTCGGCGCCAAAGAGCTTCGCGCGCACATCCAGGAGATTTCGCGCATCGCCGATACGCTCGTCATCGCTTATCCGAACGCTGGGTTGCCCAACGAATTCGGTCTTTACGACGAGAGCCCGGAATACATGGCGGAGCTTCTGCGCGACTTCGTGGACAGCGGTCTCGTCAATATCGTCGGCGGCTGCTGCGGCACGACGCCCGCGCATATCGCGGCGATCGCGCAGGTCGCGGCCGGCAAGCCGCCGCGCAAGATTCCCGAAATTCCGCGCCGTCTGCGCCTCTCCGGTCTCGAGCCGTTCACGCTCACGCCGGAAATCCCCTTCGTCAATGTCGGCGAGCGCACGAACGTCACGGGTTCCGCGAAGTTCCGCAAATTGATTACCGCGGGCGATCTTCCTGCCGCGCTCGCGGTCGCCCGCGACCAGGTCGAGAACGGCGCGCAGATCATCGACGTCAACATGGACGAGGGGCTTCTCGACTCCGAGGCGGCGATGGTCGAGTTCCTGCATCTCGTCGCCTCCGAGCCGGACATCGCGCGCGTGCCGGTGATGGTCGATTCGTCCAAGTTCGCCATCATCGAGGCGGGGCTGAAGTGCTTGCAGGGCAAGGCGGTCGTCAACTCGATCTCGATGAAGGAAGGCGAGGAGATATTCGTCGCGCATGCCAAGATCGTGCGCCGCTACGGCGCCGCCGTCGTCGTCATGGCGTTCGACGAGAAGGGCCAGGCCGATACGCTGGAGCGCAAGGTCGAGATCTGCACGCGCGCCTACCGCATCCTGGTCGATGACGTCGGCTTCCCGCCGGAAGACATCATCTTCGATCCCAACATCTTTGCGATCGCGACCGGCATCGAGGAGCACAGCGGCTACGGCGTCGCCTTCATCGAGGCGGCGCGGCGCATCCGCGAGAGTCTGCCGCATGTGCATATTTCCGGCGGCGTCTCCAACCTTTCGTTCTCGTTCCGCGGCAACGAGCCGGTGCGCGAGGCGATGCACTCCGTGTTTCTCTATCACGCCATCAAGGCGGGCATGGACATGGGCATCGTCAACGCCGGACAGATGGCGGTTTACGACGATCTCGATGCGGAACTGCGCGAAGCCTGCGAGGACGTCGTGCTCGATCGGCGACCCGATGGCACCGACCGCCTGCTGGCGCTTGCGGAGCGCTATCGCGGGCAGGGCAAGGAGAAGAAGGAGGCCGATCTCTCCTGGCGCGAGTGGTCGGTCGAGAAGCGGTTGTCGCATGCCCTGGTCCACGGCATCACCGATTTCGTCGTGGAGGATACGGAGGAAGCGCGGCTGGCGCTGAAGCGTCCGCTTTCCGTCATCGAAGGTCCGCTGATGGATGGCATGAACGTCGTCGGCGACTTGTTCGGCTCGGGCAAGATGTTCCTGCCGCAGGTGGTGAAGTCGGCGCGCGTGATGAAGCAGGCGGTGGCGCATCTGCTCCCGTTCATGGAAGCGGAGAAGGCGGCGAACGACAAGGGCCAGGGCAACAGCGCCGGCAAGATTTTGCTCGCGACCGTGAAGGGCGACGTGCACGACATCGGCAAGAACATCGTCGGCGTCGTGCTGCAATGTAACAACTACGAAGTCATCGATCTCGGCGTGATGGTGCCGGCGGCGAAGATTCTCGAGACCGCGCGTGCCGAGCAGGTCGATATCATCGGGCTGTCGGGCCTGATCACGCCCTCGCTCGACGAGATGTGTCACGTCGCGGCCGAGATGGAGCGGCAAGGCTTCGATGTTCCGCTCTTGATCGGCGGCGCGACCACGAGCCGCGTGCACACCGCCGTCAAGATCAATCCGAACTATAACCGTGGCCAGACGGTCTACGTCAACGACGCGAGCCGCGCCGTCGGCGTCGCTTCGTCGCTGATGTCGGCGCAGGCGAAGCCGGCCTATGTCGCCGAGGTACGCCAGGAATATGCGAAGATCGCGGCGGCGCATGCGCGCGCGCAGGACGACAAGAAGCGCCTGCCGCTCGCCGCCGCGCGCGCGAACCGGCTGAAGCTCGATTGGACGGGGGAGGTCAGGCCGCTGCGCCCGTCCTTTCTCGGCACGCGTGTCTTTGAGAACTATTCGGTCGAGGAGCTCGTCCGGTATATCGATTGGTCGCCGTTCTTTTCCACCTGGGAGTTGCAGGGAAAATTCCCCGCGATCCTGCAGGACGAGAAATTCGGCGAGGCCGCGCGCGGGCTTTATGACGACGCCCAGGCGATGCTGCGCCAGATCACGGGCGAAGGCTGGTTCAAGGCGGGCGCCGTGGTCGGCTTCTGGCCGGCGAACGCGGTCGGCGACGACATCGCCGTTTATGCCGACGAGGCGCGTGGCGAGCCGTTGACCGTGCTGCATACCTTGCGCCAGCAACTGGTGCGTCGCGAAGGTAAGTCGAATATCGCGCTCGCGGACTTCGTTGCGCCGCGCGACAGCGGCGTTGCGGATTATGTCGGCGGCTTCGTCGTGACCGCCGGCGTCGGCGAGGAGGAGGCGACCATCCGCTTCAAGCGCGCGAACGACGACTATTCGGCGATTCTGGTGAAGGCGCTGGCCGATCGTCTGGCGGAGGCGTTCGCCGAGCGCATGCACCAGCGCGTGCGCCAGGAGCTCTGGGGCTATGCGCCGGACGAGAAGCTCAGCGCCGAGGCGCTGGTGCGCGAGGAGTATCGCGGAATCCGGCCCGCGCCCGGCTACCCGGCGCAACCCGATCACACCGAGAAGGCAACCTTGTTCAGACTTCTCGCCGGCGAAGAACGTATCGGCGTGAAGCTGACGGAAAGCTTTGCCATGTGGCCAGGCGCGTCGGTCTGCGGCCTCTACTTCGGTCACCCGCAAAGCCAGTATTTCGGCGTGGGCAAGATCGAGCGCGATCAAGTCGAGGACTATGCGGCGCGCAAGGGGTGGGGAGTCGAGGACGCCGAGCGCTGGCTCGCGCCGATCCTCAACTATGCGCCGACCGCCGCAAAGAAGGATGCGGCGTAAGCAGCATTCGTCCTGTCATGCTCGTGCCGTGCCGCATGGCTACGCTCGGGCGCTGCTGATAAGCTATGCTGGCGACGATGTTGCCCATGACGAGGTTGACCATGCGCCGCCGTTTTCCCGTGCGATGCGGTTTGGCGAGCCTCTACGCCGCTTGCGTTGGCGTGATGCTGCCAGCGGTGACTGCGGCGCAGGCGCCGCCGCCGTCCGAGCGGATCGTCATTGCCTACGTGGAGCCGACGAACCCGGCGCATAAGCCGCTCTACGATCTGCTGAAGGAGAATGGAGCGCTGGAGCGCGTCAAAAGGATTCTCGAGCCGATACGTTGGCCACGCCCTCTGCGGCTGGAATTGAAGGGCTGTGACGGCGAATCGAATGCGTTCTACGAGGATGCCGTCGTCACGGTCTGCTACGAATACGTCGACGAGGTTTGGAAAAACGCGAACGCGTCCAAACGCCCGGCCATGATCACGCGCGAGGAAGCGTTCGTCGGTCCGCTATCCGACACGTTCCTTCATGAGGCGGGTCACGCGATGTTCGATCTCCTCAAGATCCCCGTGTTCGGCCGCGAGGAGGACGCGGCGGATCAGATCGCCGCTTACAGTACGTTGCAGTTGCCGAAGGAGAGAAAGCTGCCCCTGATCATGGGAACGGCATTCGCCTATGCGAGCGAACTGAAGATCAGCAGCCCGCGCGGCCTCACGCGTCCGCGATTGCGCATCGGCCGTCACGTCACCTATGCGGACGAGCACGGCACGCCCGCGCAGCGCCTCTACAATCTCCTTTGCATTGCTTACGGCTCGGACAAGGAGCTTTTCGCCGACGTCGTGAAACTCGGCTATCTGCCGAGCGAGCGCGCCGAGATGTGTGAGGACGAGTACCGGCAGGTCGACTTCGCCTATCGCCAGCTCATCGCGCCGTTGGTCGGGCCCGATCCCGCCGAAACCTCTTCGCCTAAGCCTTGAGCGCCTCAGCGTCGCCTACGACCGTTGCGATCCGGTCGGAGAGGGCGTTAGGCGTCCTTGCTCGCAAATGAATTTTGGCCCGGCAAAATTAAGAACACCGGAGAGCGACGCTCTTCCGGTGTTCGAATCGTGATGCCGTTGTCCTGAGGATACGCGTCAGGATGAGGCTTTGTTATTTCGCCTACCCCGTTTCAGAGAGCGCCGATAAGGATCGCACCGATAAAGGCGAACGCCACGAAGGCGGCGACCACATTCAGCTTCAACGCAACGTCCATGGAAGGGGCCTCCTCGTTCGTTGCACGACTTAAGTCTAACAGATACGAACGGTTCCCCAAGCGCCAAATGTGCTGCAGCGCGCAACCGGGCCTTGTCCGCACGCAGGCAAATTGTGCGCCATGGTTAACAAGCCTTGGAACGAACTGCACTTTTTCCGAACGCTGCAAATCTGCATAAATCTTTGAGGAGACGCCGCTTTCTCGCGCCTGCGAGCCGCACGGCGTGGCCTTTTCTTGCGATTCGCCCGGCCATGTCCGTTGATGATGCCTTAAGGGAATGCCGCACATTCTGCGCAAATGACGCGAGTGGCCTTGTATCTCGTCGGCTCCGTCGTTGCCTTGTCGCTTGCTGGCTGCGGTCGCGGCTTTGTCAACGTGCAGGAGCGCGAGCCGTGGCGCCGTGAGGCGGAAGCGACGTGCCTGAAATCGGGCGCGATCAAGCAGACGAATCTGATCAGCCAGATCAAGGCGATCGAAGGTCCGGGCGTGTGCGGCGCGGACTATCCGTTCAAGGTTTCCGCCATCGGCGAGATGTCGTCGGCGCTCGGCTTTGCCGAATCGATGCGGCCGCCCGGCGCGATCCCGAACCGCTTCCCGATCCCTGAACCGACGCGCAGCGTGGCGCCGTCGCCACGCTATTCCGATCCGGCGCCGGCCGCGGCGTCGGCCAGCGGCCCGATGTCGATCCGTCCGCCGGGAACGGAAGGCGACGACCAGGAGGACGCGGTCGTTGAAGAGCCGGGCCTATCCGAGGCGCCCGGCGCCCAGGGCGAGCGGCCTTATCCAGCCGCGCCGTCGCGCTATCCGCAGCAACGCAATATCAGCGAGCGCCCCGAAAGTGCGCCGCGGTTCCTCGGTCGCGGGCAGGCCCCGATGTCGAGCGCAAGTAGCATGGCGATGATCTCGCCGCCCGCGACGCTTGCGTGTCCCTTGATCGCGGCGCTCGATCACTGGATGGCGAACGCCGTGCAGCCGGCGGCGCTGCGCTGGTTCGGGCAGCCGGTCGTCAAGATCAAGCAGATTTCCGCGTATTCATGTCGCGGCATGAACGGCCAGCGTGGCGCGCCGATCTCGGAACATGCGTTCGGCAATGCGCTCGACATCGCGGCGTTCGAGCTTGCCGACGGGCGTAAGATCAGTGTGCAGCATGGCTGGAAGGGCTTGCCGGAGGAGCAGGGCTTCCTGCACGACGTGCAGGCCGCCGCATGCGATCAATTCTCGACGGTGCTTGCGCCGGGATCGAACGTGTTCCACTACAATCACATTCATGTGGACCTGGCGCGCCGGCGCAGCGGCCGCATCGTCTGCAAGCCGAAGGCGATCTCCGGCGATGTCGTGGCGCAACGCGCGCGGGATCGCTATCCCGGCTTGGGCGCCGGCCGCATGGGCTTCGCCGCCGAGCCGCAATCGCCGATCAAGGTGAAGCTGCCGCTCGCGATCCCGGGCGAGGACTGAGCGCCAAGCATTCGCGCCAAGCCTTCGCGCCAAGCCTGCGCGTGAAGTCCGCGGACCTCATGGCGCGACGGGAAGGCGTGGCGCTTGAGTTCGCGGCGGAGGATCACGATATCCGGGGTCTCATAGGTCGCGGCCTCCCGCGACGCCTTCCGGAGAAATTTCATGAAGCTTTATTATTCGCCCGGCGCATGTTCGCTTTCGCCGCATATCGTCGCGTGCGAGGCCGGCTTGAAGATCGACCTCGAGAAGGTCGACGGCAAGGCCAAGAAAACCGAGAGGGGAACCGACTTCTGGCACGTGAACGCCAAGGGTCAGGTCCCGGTGCTGGAGATCGAAGACGGAGAGTTGCTGACCGAAGGGCCGGCGATCGTGCAGTATCTTGCCGATCAGGCGCCGGCCGCCAAGCTCATTCCGCAAGCCGGCAGCAAGGAACGCTACCGCGTCCTCGAATGGCTGAACTTCGTCACCTCCGAGATCCACAAGAGCTTCTCGCCGCTGTTCAAGCCGAACACTCCGGACGCATACAAGGCGATCGTGAAGGACACTCTCGCGGCGCGCTTCGCCTATATCGACAAGCAGTTGGCGGGCAAAAAATACTTGCTGGGCGATCAGTTCACGGTCGCCGACGCGTATCTCTACACGGTGCTGCGCTGGTCGAGCCTGCATCACATCGACCTTGCCAAATATCCGAACATCGCGGCGTTCATGACGCGGGTCGGCGATCGCCCGAAGGTCAAGGAAGCGCTACAGCAGGAAGGTCTGCTGAAGGCCGCGGCGTAGCTGCACGCGCCGTTTCGACATCGTCATTGCCGGCCATCGCTCGTCGAAGATGGGCGTGAACGCCCTTTCGACCCGGCAATCCATCCCGTTTTGCGAAGAAGATGGATGCCCGGGTCAAGCCCGGGCATGACGGCTCGATGCGTTAGCGTGCGCGGCTTCTTTACGCTTGATATGCCTTCATGAACGTGCGGACGGCGATCCCGACGACGTAAGCGATACGCTCTTCCGTCGGCGGCGCCGCAACATTGAAGATGATCGGCTTGAACAGCGGCGCCTGACTCGCCTCGATCAATTGCGCCGCCGCGACGTGGCAGTCGTCGATGGCCAGCGTGCCGGCGTCCACCTGCGCTTGCAGATAGGTCTCGAGCGCAGCGATCCCGCGGCCCGGCCCCGTCTCGTAGAAGCGGCGTCCGATCTCCGGCATCCGATCCGCGATCGCGATGACGGTACGAACGGGGGAGGCCGCGCCGATGCGGCAAACGAAGGCGACGTAGGCGCAGAGGAGCCGCGTCAGAACGCTTTCGACGTCGCGGTCGTCGGCGTCGATCCGGAATATCTGCTCGGCCTGTGCCGCGCACTCCTCGTGGACGATCGCCTCGAACAACTGCTCCTTGTTTTCGAAATAGACGTAAAGCGTCCCCTTGGAGACGCCGGCGGCGCGCGCGATTTCACCCATGCTCGCGGCGTCGAAACCGTGGGTCATGAAGACCTGACGCGCACCTTCCGTGATCTGCCGGCGCTTGGCGCTGGCTTCCGCCGTTTCCACCGCGGAGGGCGCGGGGGGCAGAGTGATCAGGGGCGCCATTGTTCTTCCTCCTCCGGGATTTTCGGCGAATCAGGCCGGCTCCCGACGACTGTTCAAACTCTCATTTCAGCAGGGGTCGTCAAATAAATGTGCATGACCGAACGGTTCGGTCAAACTTGACTTCTCCTATTGTGCTCCATATAGAGTGACCGAACCGTTCGGTCAATGAGCGAAGACAAGGCCGAGCGGGGACGCGAGGCACGGAGCAGATCATGTACGCGGAACCGAAGCGAAGCGGCGAACGGATGGCTCAAAGAGTGTCGGAACAAGACGCGGCGCGGCGCCAAGAAGGTGAACACGAAGGCGAAAACGTCTCGCTTGGGCAGAGCGAAGAGCAGGCGCCGGTGACGGCTGCCGGACAAACCGCCGTGTCGCTCAAGAAGGACGCGGAGCCTTCCCTCGATCCTGCCTCCGAGGCACCCGCGGTCCAGGAGGCCGCGGAGCAATCCGATACGCCGGCGGCGCCCGCTGCCCGCCGCAGCCCGAAGCGGCTGGTGCTGGGCGCGGTGTTGCTGGCCGCGCTCGCGGGCGGGGGCTGGTACGGCTACCACTGGTGGACCGTCGGCCGCTTCACCGTGTCGACGGATGACGCCTATGTCCGCGCCTCCAACACGACGCTTGCCGCCAAGGTGTCGGGCTACGTTTCCAAGATCGACGTCGACGACAACGCCTATGTTCATGCCGGCGACGTGATCGCGTCGATCGACGATGGCGACTACCGGCTGGCCGTCGACGCGGCGCGCGAGAAGGTCAATACCCAGGGCGCTTCGGTCGCGCGCATCGGCCAACAGATCGTCGCACAGGGCGCGAGCGTCGAGCAGGCGCAGGCGCAGCTCATGTCCGCCCAGGCGGGTGCCAAGCGGGCGCAGTCGGAACTCGACCGGCAGAACGCACTGGCGGCCCGCGACTATGCCAGCAAGCAGACGCTGGAAACCGCGCAAGCCAACCGCGACCAGGCGAATGCCGCGGTGCGGAGCGCGCAAGCCGCGCTCGACGCCGCGACAGCCGGTGTCGACGTGCTCAAGGCGCAGCAGCAGGAAGCGGAGCGCGGGCTCGACGAACTCAAGACCGCGCTTGCCAAGGCCGAGCGTGACTTGTCCTTCGCCGTGATACGCGCGCCGATCGACGGCGTTTTCGGCAATCGTGCGATGCAGGTCGGCGATTACGTGACGCCGGGGCAGCGTCTCGCCAGCCTCGTGCCGCTCGACGACGTCTACATCGACGCGAACTTCAAGGAGACGCAGTTGGCCGGCCTGCGCGCCGGGCAGAAGGTCGACGTCTCCGTCGATGCGCTTCCCGATGCGACGATCCAAGGCACTGTGACCTCCGTCGCGCCGGCGTCCGGTTCGGTCTTCTCGCTGCTGCCGCCGGACAACGCCACCGGTAACTTCACCAAGATCGTGCAGCGTGTTCCGGTGCGCATCCGCGTTCCGGCTGACGTCGCCGCCGAGCGGGTGCTGCGGCCGGGCATGTCCGTCGTCGTCAGCGTGAATACGAAGGGCGGCGCGACGTCCAGGCCGTCGCCGATCGCCTCGCGCGGTGTCGCTCACGCCGCCAACTGATCTCGCGAAGGGTCGCGCGTCATGACCACGGCAAGCGCAACCACCTTCCCTCCGACGTCGGGTGTCCCCGCCGCCGCCGGAGCGGACGCCGGCGCGGATCGCATCGATCCGCGCCGGCTCTTTGCCTTCCTTGCGATGGTGTTCGGCATGTTCATGGCGATCCTGGACATCCAGATCGTCTCGGCATCGCTGACAGAGATCCAGGCCGGGCTTGCCGCCTCGACCGACGAAATCTCGTGGGTGCAAACATCGTACCTGATCGCGGAAGTGATCGCGATCCCGCTCTCCGGCTTCATGTCGCGCGTGCTCGGAACCCGCATCCTGTTCGCGATCTCGGCCGGCGGCTTCACGGCCGCGAGCATCGCCTGCGGGCTCTCCAGTTCGATCAACGAAATGATCGTATGGCGCGCGGTGCAGGGCTTCATCGGCGGCGGCATGATCCCGACGGTCTTCGCCGCCTCTTTCATGATCTTCCCGGCCTCGAAGCGCTCGGTGGTGACGCCGATGATCGGCCTCGTCGCGACCTTGGCCCCAACCATCGGTCCGACGATCGGCGGCTACCTGACGGAAGCAATGTCGTGGCACTGGCTGTTCTTCATCAACGTCATTCCCGGCATCGGCGTCACGCTCGCGGCGCTGGCGTTGATCGACTTCGACAAGCCCGACTTCAAGCTGTTCGAGAAGTTCGACTGGTGGGGCCTGCTGTTCATGGCCGGCTTCCTCGGCACCCTCGAATATGTGCTGGAGGAGGGGCCGCGCGACGATTGGTTCGATAGCGGCACGATCACGCTGCTCTCTTTCGTCGCTGCCGCATCCGCGCTCGCCTTCTTCGCGCGCGTCTTGACGGCGCATGAACCGATCGTCGACCTGCGCGCTTTCGCCAACCGCAATTTCGGCCTCGGCAGCCTGTTTTCCTTCGTGCTCGGCATCGGCCTCTACGGCCTGACCTATCTTTACCCGCTCTACCTCGCGCAGGTGCGCGGCTACAACGCGCTGATGATCGGCGAGACGATGTTCATTTCCGGCATCGCCATGTTCCTCACGGCGCCGGTCGCGGGCGCGCTGACCAACAAGACCGACCCGCGCGTCATGCTGTCGTTCGGTTTCGTGCTGTTCGCGCTCGGCACGTGGGACATGCACTACCTGACGAAGGATTGGGATTTCTGGGAGCTGTTCTGGCCGCAGATCTTCCGTGGCGTCGGGCTGATGCTGGCGATGATCCCGATCACCAATATCGCGCTCGGCACGCTGCCGCCGGAGCGCGTGAAGAATGCGTCGGGTCTGTTCAACCTCACGCGTAATCTCGGCGGCGCCGTCGGCCTCGCGATCATCAACACGCAGCTCAACGATCGCATCGACCTGCACCTCGCGCGACTGCACGATGCGGTGACCTGGTCGCGTCCGGCTGCGATGGAGATGCTCAACACTCTGACGCAGCGCTTCGCGAGCTACGGCAGCGATGCGCAGGCGATGGCGCTCAAGCAGATGTCGCTGATCGCGCGCCGGGAGGGAATCGTGATGGGCTACGCCGACGTCTTCCTGATGCTGACGGTGCTCTTCATCATCCTTGCTTGCATGACGGTGATCCTGAGCAAGCCCGCGCCGGCTGCGGCCGGCGCCGGCGGCGGGCACTGATATGGGCGTCGCACCCTCGGTCATTCCGGCCGAGCGCAGCGAGAGCCGGAACCCAGCCTCCGTAACGACGCGGGAGAATGCGGCGGAGCGTTGCTTTCCGCACGTCGCCGCACTCTCGACATTGATCGAGAGTGCGAGGATTCTGGGTTCCGGCTCGCGGCGGCTACGCCGCCTTGGCCGGAATGACGAACCAGCGGGCTACAAAGCCAAGCCGCGCTACAGTCCTACGCGGTGCGCCCTCGCAACGCGCGTGCGATGAAGATCAGGATGCAGGCGCCGATGAAGCCGGCGATCAGGTAGCCGATCCACCCGCCCAGGCTGACGTTGACCAGCGATAGCAGGAAGTTTGCGAGCGCCGCCCCGACGATGCCCAGAATGATGTTCATGAGCACGCCCGTGTTGCTTTTCATGAACATCTCAGCGAACCAGCCGGCAAGGCCGCCGATAATGATGGCTGCGATCCAACCGATTTGTGCGTCTTCCATAACCTGATTTCCCCATAGCTTCGGCCCCCCTTTTGGGGCTGCACGCGACTTAGAAATCGATCTGCGGCGAAAATGTTCCCAATATTGGTCTTCAATGCGGCGCCGCGCTAGGTCATGAACCCATAAAGGATTCCGGCTTTCGGAGAAGCATGCCCTCCGGCTCGACCCGGGGATCATGCTCAAACAAACGACAACGACGGGTCTGCTTCAATGCTGTTGGATCAGACCCTAGCTGCTGCGCCGCCTTTTCGCCTCGCCATAGCCGCCGGCCGTCGGCGTCTGGATGATGATGGCTTCGCCCGCGCCGATGGTCGTCGAGTCGCATCCCTGCAGCTTTTCGATCGAACCGTCCTTGCGGCGCACGGCGTTCTGGCCGACCTGTCCCGCCTCGCCGCCGGCAAGCCCGAACGGCGGCACGCGCCGGTGGCCGGAAAGGATGGTGCATTCCATCTCCTCCAGGAAGCGGATGGTACGGCGGATGCCGTCGCCCGCCTTCCATTCGCCCCTGCCGCCGGAATCCTTGCGGATATGGAAATCCTCAAGCACGACCGGATAGCGGAACTCGAGCACCTCCGGGTCGGTAAGCCGCGTGTTCGTCATATGTGTATGCACGGCGTCGGTGCCGTCGAAGCCCGGTCCCGCCGGCGAGCCGGAGCAGATCGTCTCGTAGTACTGGTATTTCTTGTTGCCGAAATTGAGGTTGTTCATCGTGCCTTGCGCGGCGGCGAGCGCGCCGAGTGCGCCGAACAGCGTGTCGGTTACGGCTTGTGACGTCTCGACATTGCCGGCGACGACGGCGGCCGGATATTCCGGCGACAGCATCGACTTCTTCGGGATCACGATGTTGATCGGCCGCAGACAACCGGCATTCATCGGGATGTCGTCGTCCACCATCACGCGGAAGACGTAGAGCACGGCCGCGCGCGCCACCGGCTCCGGCGCGTTGAAGTTGGTCGGCTGCTGCGGCGAGGTGCCGGTGAAGTCGACCGTCGCCTCGCGCTTTGCCTTGTCGACCGTGATCTTCACCTTGATGAAGGTGCCCTGGTCCATTTCATAGCTGAATTCTGAATCGTGCAGGCGGTCGAGCACGCGGCGCACGCTTTCCGCCGCATTGTCCTGCACGTGCTGCATGTAGGCCTCGACGACCGGCAGCGTGAAATGCGCCACCATCTTGCGCAGTTCCTGTACGCCTTTCTCGTTGGCGGCGATCTGTGCCTTCAGGTCGTTGACGTTCTGCAGCGGATTGCGCGCGGGATATTTCGCGCCTTCGAGCGCGGCGTAAAGCGCCTTCTCGCGGAAGCGGCCGCGGTCGACGAGCTTGAAGTTGTCCATATAGACGCCTTCCTCGTCGATCGTCGTCGCGTTCGGCGACATCGATCCGGGCGAGATGCCGCCGACATCGGCGTGGTGTCCGCGCGAGGCGACCCAGAAGAGGATATTCTTCTGGGCATCGTCAAACACCGGCGTGCAGACCGTGATGTCGGGCAGGTGTGTACCGCCGTTATACGGCGCGTTGATCGCATAGACGTCTCCCGGCTGGATCTTGCCCCTGTTGTCACGGATCACGGTCTCGACCGAGCGATCCATCGAGCCGAGATGCACCGGCATGTGCGGCGCGTTGGCGACCAGCGTGCCGTCGGCTGCGAACACGGCGCAGGAGAAGTCAAGCCGCTCCTTGATGTTCACGGAGTACGCCGTGTTCTGCAGCGCCACGCCCATCTGCTCGGCGATGGACATGAAGAGGTTGTTGAACACTTCGAGCATCACCGGATCGGCTTCTGTCCCGATCGCGTGCTCGCGCGCGAGCGGCACGACGCGCTCGAGCACGAGGTGGTTCTTCGCCGTCAGCGTGGCGCGCCAGCCGTCTTCCACGACGATGGTCTGGTGCGGCTCGATGACGATTGCGGGGCCGGGAATGGTGTGCCCCGGCGCGAGCTGATCGCGGGTGAAGACGCGCGCCTCATGCCAGGCGCCGTTGGAGAAGAAGCGCGTCATGCGCGCCGGGGCAGGCAGGGCGGCCGTCGTTGTTTCGCTCTCGGGTTCCGAGAACGTCGCCGCGCCGCCGATCGCCTCGACCGATACCGCCTCGACCACGAGCTCCTTCGTCTCGTCGATGAAGCCGAAGCGGCCTTTGTGTGCGTCCTCGAACGCCGACTTCATCGCTTCGGCAGAGGGGGCCGCCGCGTCCTTCGAGACGGCGCTACGCGCCTCCTCAGGACGAGGCGGAATACCGGCGCCGCCTCTTGCTTGACCCTCATCCTGAGGAGCGCCCGAAGGGCGCGTCTCGAAGGATGGCGACAACGTGTAAGCCGGCACCTCCAGCGTCGTGTCGGTGCCGGCGTAGCGGATATGCGCGCGCACATGCACGACGACGTCCTTCGCCGGAACGCCCTGGCCGACGACCTCGTCGCGCGCCGCGCCGCCGAGGCGATCTGCGATCTCCCCGATGGCGGCAAGTGATTCCTCAAGCGGCACCTCGACCGCCTGCTGGCGCACGCTGCGGATGTCGGCGAGCCCCATGCCGTAGGCGGAGAGAAGCGACGAGAGCGGATGGATCAGCACCCTGGTCATGCCGAGCGCGTCGGCGACCATGCAGGCATGTTGCCCGCCCGCACCGCCGAAACAGTTGAGCGCATAGCGCGTCACGTCGTAGCCGCGCTGCACCGAGATCTTCTTGATCGCGTTCGCCATGTTCTCGACGGCAATGCGGATGAAGCCATCGGCGATCTCCTCCGGCGATTTGCCTTCGACCTCCTTCGCGAGATTGGCGAAGGCGCCGCGCACGGCGTCGGCGTCGATCGGCTGGTCCTGCGCGGGCCCGAAGATCTTGGGAAAGAAATCGGGGATCAGCTTGCCGACCATCACATTGGCGTCGGTGACGGCGAGCGGACCGCCGCGCCGGTAGCATTTCGGTCCGGGATTGGCGCCGGCGGAATCTGGCCCGACGCGGAAGCGCGCGCCGTCGTAATGCAGGATCGAGCCGCCGCCCGCGGCGACGGTGTGGATCAGCATCATCGGCGCGCGCATGCGCACGCCCGCGACCTCCGTCTCGAAGGCGCGCTCGTACTCGCCGTCGTAATGCGACACGTCGGTCGACGTGCCGCCCATGTCGAAGCCGATGAGGCGGTCGAAGCCGGCCGCGCGTCCGGTCTGCGCCATGCCGACGACGCCGCCGGCCGGGCCGGAGAGGATCGCGTCCTTGCCCTGGAACAGGTCCGCGGCCGTCAACCCGCCCGACGACATCATGAACATCAGCCGCGTCGCCGCGTCGCCGCCGGCATCTACGCCCATCTCGCCTGCCACTCGCGCGACGTAGCGGCGCAGGATCGGCGAGAGATAGGCGTCGACGACGGTCGTGTCGCCGCGCGAGACGAGCTTGATCAGCGGCGAGGCTTCGTGGCTCGCGGAGACCTGCGCGAAGCCGATCTCGCGCGCAACCTCGGCGACGGCGCGTTCATGCTCCGGATAGCGGTAGGCATGCATGAAAACGACGGCGACGGCTTTGAGCCCGTCCGCCTTCGCCGCCTCGAGCGCCTGACGGACGGCCGGAAGATCGGGCGCCTGCTCGACCGTGCCGTCGGCGCGCACACGCTCGTCGATCTCGACGACGCGCTCGAACAGCATTTCCGGCTTGATGATCTGTTTGGCGAAGATCTTCGGCCGCGCCTGGTAGCCGATGCGCAGCGCGTCGCGGAAACCCTTGGTCGTGACGAGCAGCGTGCGCTCGCCCTTGCGCTCGAGCAACGCATTGGTCGCGACCGTCGTCCCCATCTTCACCGCCGCGACCGGATGCGCGGCGATGGATTCTCCCGGCTTCGCGCCGAGAAGCCGCCGGATGCCCTCGACCGCCGCGTCGCGATAGGCTTCGGGGTTTTCCGAGAGAAGCTTGTGCGCGACGAGCGAGCCGTCCGGCTTGCGTCCGATCACGTCGGTGAAGGTGCCGCCGCGGTCGATCCAGAATTCCCAAGAGTCTGATCGTGGAGCCCCGATGTCTGAAACCTGTTCCATCATCTCGCCTCGCTGCTTCCCAGTCGGCTAGCACGCCTGATCCGGACGGGCCAAGAGACCCTGAAGAGAATGGGCCGGCGCATCGATGCATCCGCACGGCACGAGGGCGAGCGCGGGCGGGCGAAAATGGGTGGGGCGCCTCGCGGCTTTACGCAAGGCGCCCCTCGATCAGTGCCAGCCGGCCTATAAGCCGGGTTCTGTATGGCGCGAGGCTAACGCCCCGCGCGTGACGGCCATTCCTCTCGTGCGGCGCTTGCGTGCCGCCTCGAGCAACCTACCCGAACGGCAAAATCCGGACATGGATTCCAGGGATCGCTCCCCGCGCCGTTCCTATTCGGTCTTGCTCCCGGTGGGGTTTGCCGTGCCGGTCCCGTTGCCGGTCCCGCGGTGCGCTCTTACCGCACCTTTTCACCCTTACCGGCGCCGAAGCGCCGGCGGTTCGTTCTCTGTGGCACTGTCCCTGAGGTCGCCCTCGCCGGACGTTATCCGGCACCGTATGTCCAAGGAGCCCGGACTTTCCTCCGCATCGGCCTTTCGGCGCTTGATGCGGCGGCCGTCCGGCCGACTGACATGAGAAGCAATGGCGATGCGGATGCCCGGCGTCAAGATCGCATGAGAAGGCGTCAGCGGATCGCCGCCATGATATGGCGCACGCGCCCGCAATATTGCGCGGCCGCGTGGGTCATGCGCACGGCGCGGTGGCCGGCCTGATAGCGCAGGATCGTGCCACAGACATTGCCCTTCGCGAGCTTCCGCGCGCCGGCGAGATAACGCATGCCCCATTCGAGATTGACGGCCGGATCCATCAGCGCCTTCGCCGTGCCGGAATAGCCGAGGCCGCGCGCGGTCGCGTACTTGATCTGCATCAGACCGAGCGTGCCGCCACGGCCGGTCAGGGTGGGGTTGTAGTTGGATTCCACGCGAACGACCGCGTGGGCGAGCTCGAGCGGCACGCCATGCGCGACGGCGATATTCTCCACGAGAATGACGATGTCGTCGGCGGTGCGCGAAGCGGCACGCCGCTTCGGCGTCGGCACGAAGGGGCCGCCCAGGTTCTCGTCGGAGTTTGCGGAAGCCGGCGGCCTCGTCTCCGGGATAGGGTCTTCCGAGCTCCGGCTCGCCGTCGTGAACACGGCGCCGAGCGGCGCCATCCGCGCGGCGATGGTCTGCGCGGGTGACGAGGAGGCATTCCCCGCGCTCGCGGCCTCGATGGCCGGATCGTTCGGGTCGGCGAATGCGATCGTGGTCTCGCCCGGAACAGGGACGCGCGGTGCCTCGGCGCGTTGCGGCGCCGGACGAGGGTAGGGAATGAAGGGCTCGGGGGAGGCGGCGGCGGATGACGTCCGGCGTCGGTGCGAGGAGCGTGCGGGCGCCGCCATCATACGTTGGGGTGCCGCGCCCGGTGCCTCTACCTTCGGTTCGGGGGTACGAGCAGCTTGTGTCGCCGCTAAAAACGGAAATCGCTCATCGACGCTGCCGGCGATCACGGTCTGGCTTCCGATCACGCACATCGATAGCGCGGCAGCGCCACGCAATATCCGTCCCACCCGCATGGGTTACGGCCCCCAACCACATATTTTGTCTTCATACTAAATTCAGAAATTAGGCTGGACTGGGGCAGTTTTGCCCAAATTAGCCATAAACGCCGCGCGATGGTTAACGCGGAGGCAAGCGCGCATTGGAAATGCCATCGGATTGGCCGCTCTTGTTGAGCAGTGCCGCAAGCATCGCCTGCGTACCGGCGTCCGCGATTCCGTCCACCAATGCCGGACGAAAATGCCGCTGGAACGCGCGCACGACCGCGCTGGTCTGCTCATCGTATCGTCCGTTCGCGCGGATGTCGTAGCCGTACGAGGCGAGATCGTTCTGAAGCGCGATAATCCGCTCCGGGCGCGAGGTTGGCGTGATTTTTTTAGGCGCCGCCCGCGTCAGGGAAGGTTGCGCCCAGTCGCCGATGCCTTCGTCGTGCAGTCTGTGCCAGGGAAATTTCTCGCCGGGATCCATTTTCCGCGTGGGCGCGACATCCGAGTGCGCGAGCACATGCTGCGGCAGGATGCGATTGCGGAACATGATGTCCCGGCACAAAGCGATCACGGATTTGATCTGCGCGTCGGGGAATGAAACGTAGCCGTGTTCATGTCCGGGGTTTGCGATCTCGATGCCGATCGAGCGCGAATTGATGTCCGTCGCTCCCGCCCAGGCGGAGGCGCCGGCGTGCCAGGCCCGCCGCGCTTCCGGAACGGACTGCACGATGTCGCCGTCCTCGCAGATCATGTAGTGCGCGGAAACCTCGCTCGCGGGCGAGCAGAGCCGGGCGAGTGCTTCGGCCGCGTCCTGCATTCCAGTGTAGTGCAGGATGATCAGGGTTGGGCGCTCCACGCCGACGCGTTCGCCATGATTGGGGGAGGCGACCACGCGGGCGGGAAGCGTCGTGTCGGGCTTGAAGGTCTCGGTCATGCCGCGCGCGAAGCAGTGATGCTTTGGCTGTTCTCCCAAACGGAGGAGCCCCGGTAAAGACCGGGGCTCCAACGAACCTGAACGCTACACGACGCTAGGCGGCGATGCACCCATTACCTGGTCGGCGCCGTAGGCCGCGGCGAGGTACCGGTGTTCGTTCCGCCCGCGGTGCCGGCGGTCGGCGTCGGCGCCTTATAATACTCGAACGCCGGCGCGTTTTTGAGATCGTCCTTGGTCATGGACAGTTTCAGCTTGACGTTGTTCGGGTCGGTTGCCCCTGAACTCGCGGGCACCACTTGGAACGAAGCCATATCGAGCGCGACGTCCTTCTGGCCGATGCCGAGGAATCCGCCGACGCCTACGACCACGGCGAGAATCTTGCCTTCCTTGTCGAACAGCAGGTCGTCGACGTCGCCGATCTTCTCGTCATTCGGGCCCATCACATCCACGCCCTTGAATTTCGACGAGACCCAATGATCGCTGCCTTGCGACGAGATGAACTTCGCGTCGCTCTTCGTCGCCGGGGCGTTGCCCGTGTCCATCTTCTCCGCCGGCGCGGCCGACGGAGCCGGGGCGGTGGTCGGCGGCGTGGTGGTTTGCGCCAGGGCGGTCGAGAGCATCAAGCCAGTAGCAGCCGTCGCGATCAGGAGCTTTTTGACCATATCGGTCCTCCGTTTTTGCAATTGGGAGAAATCCCTCCGTACTCAGGTAGGTAACGCACACCGCTCGGGCATGTTCCCCATCGATCGTCCCGTCCGGCGCGCAAGCGCAGCGGCGGATCGCCGCGCGCGGTCGGAAGGATTTACGGCGGCGCATGAACCGCCCGCCCGCAACCATTCGTTAAGTTTAGATCGGGTTAATAGGGGCGGCGCATTTGACCGTTGTCGGCAGGGCAGGGGGCCGGCCGGCTTCGTTGACGACCCAGATAGTCCCATGATATCCCATCCTTTCCCATTTCGCGCAGTTCTCCCCGACGACCAGGGGCGGATCGGGCGCGACAGGACGGATCGGGGGGTGTTGGGGGCGTATGGACCGTTTCGTGTCCAGTTTCATTTTGCGCCTCGACGGCAAGGGGCGGATTTCAGTCCCTGCCTCGTTCCGGGCGGTGCTGGCGCGCGACGGTTTCGAAGGTCTCTATTGCTACCCGGCGCTCGATGCGCCGGCGATCGACGCGGGCGGCAACGGCCTGCTGCGCGACATCGACCATCTCATTTCGCAATTCGCGCCCTACACGGACGAGCGCGACCAATTCTCCGCGGCCCTCTACGGGACCAGCGAGACGTTGAGACTCGACGGCGAGGGCCGGGTGATCCTCACCGAGCCGTTGAAGACCCATGCCGGGATTACCGACACGGCCGCCTTCGCGGGTCTTGGCCACAAGTTTCAGATCTGGGAGCCCGAACGCTTCCGCGCGCATCTTGCGGAGGCCACCGAGAAGGTGCGCGCGTTCAAGCGGCAGTTGGGGTCCCGGGTGGCGGCGCCGCAAGCGCGCGGAGCACGGGAATGATGCGGGACCGCGGCACTGGGCGATCCGGTGCCGCTGGCGGACCGGCCCCGCATATTCCCGTGCTCGCGCGGGCGGTCATCGAACAGTTGTCGCCGCGCGACGGCGGTGTCTATCTAGACGGCACGTTCGGTGCCGGCGGCCATACCCGCTTGATCCTGCAAGCCGCGGACTGCCGCGTTATTGGCCTCGACCGCGACCAGAGTGCCATCGCCCTCGGCGCCGACCTCGTCGCGCGAAGCGGCAGCCGTCTCGTTCTGATGCAGGAACGTTTCTCCGAGATCGAATCGGCGATGCGCGCGACCGGCGTGACGCAGCTTGACGGCATCCTGCTCGATCTCGGCGTTTCGTCGATGCAACTCGATCAGGCGGAGCGCGGGTTCTCTTTTCGCAACGACGGTCCGCTCGACATGCGCATGGGACGCGACGGTCCGTCGGCCGCCGACCTTGTCGCGCACGCGAACGAGCGCGATCTCGCCGCGATCATCGCGACGCTCGGCGAGGAGCGCTTCGCCCGTGCCGTCGCGCGCGCCATCGTGCGGGCTCGCGCCTCCGCCCCGATCGAAACGACGGGCGCGCTCGCCGGCATCGTCTCGCGCGTCGTGCGCGGCAAGCCCGGGGAAATCCATCCGGCGACCCGCACGTTTCAGGCACTGCGCATGTTCGTCAATGACGAGCTGGGCGAACTCGCGGCCGCGTTGCAGGCGGCGGAACAGGCTCTGGCGCCGGACGGACGTCTTGCCGTGATCTCGTTCCATTCGCTCGAAGACCGGATCGTCAAGCAGTTCCTGGCGCAGCGCGGCAAGGCGCCCGCGGTGTCGCGGCATCAGCCGCTGGCCGGCGGTCCGGCGCCGAGTTTTCGCGTTCTGACGGCGAAGGCGATCGTCGCCGACGCTCAGGAAATCGCCGGGAATCCGCGCGCGCGTTCCGCCAAGCTTCGCGCGGGCGCGCGCACCGATGCCGCGCCGATGGGACTCGCGATTTCGGGCCCGCCGCCGCTGCCGGCGCTCGACGACGTGATGCGGGGGCGCTGACATGCTGCGCATCATCAATGTCCTCGTGGTCTGCGCGCTGATCGTCGCCGCGGCTTACGTCTACAAGATCAAGTTCGAGTCCACCCGTCAGGCCGAGCAGGTCGCCAAGCTGCGCTCGGAAATCCGCAAGGATCGCGACACCATCGCGATCCTGCGCGCCGAATGGGCGCGGCTCGATCGTCCCGACCGGATCGAAGGTCTCGCCAAGCGCCACCTCAAGCTCCAGCCGGTGCAAGTCACGCAGTTCGATCATCTCGACAACCTGCCGGAGCGCCCGAAGCCGCTCGTTCCGCCCGGGACAGCCGATCCGATCGGCGCGGTGATCGAGAGCTTTGCGGATTCGGAGGTGGTCAACGGCACGCTTCCTGAGCGAGGGACGCATAGATGAGCGAGACGCAAGAGGACGAAGAGCACGTCCCGGCGCCGAACGCGCCCGAAAGGACGGAGCCGGTCGAATCGTGGCGTCAACGCATGCTGCGGGGCCTTCTCTATGGCCGGAACGTCGATCGGGCGCGCAAGGCGCGTGCGCGCATCGGTCTCGCCATCGCCGGCTTCGCGATCATTTACGCGGTCATCGGCGTGCGGCTCGTCTCCTTCGCGATCACGTCCGACAGCCGGGCGGCGCGGCGCGGCGTGTCGCAGGATGCGGTCGCCACCGCGCGCCCGGACATCATCGACCGCAACGGCGAGATTCTCGCCACCGACGTGAAGGCGGCGTCGCTGTTCGCCGAGCCCCGCCGCATCATCGATGTCGACGAGGCGACCGAGCTCTTGACCGCGACCTTGCCGGATCTCGATGCGGCCGAAGTTCGCGAGCGGCTCTCCTCGAAGAAAGGCTTCGCCTGGCTCAAGCGTGAGATCACCGCGACGCAGCAGCAGGCGATTCACCGCCTCGGCATTCCCGGCATCGGCTTCCTGCGCGAGAACAAGCGCACTTATCCGAACGGGCCGATCGTCTCGCACGTGCTTGGCCACGTGAACATCGACAATCAGGGCATCGCCGGCCTCGAGCGGTGGCTCGACAAGAACGGCCTCGCCGATCTGCACATGGCGGGCTTCGCCACCGACCGGCAGCAGAAACCGGTGCAGTTGGCCGTCGACCTGCGGGTCACGCACGCGTTGCGCGACGAGCTTCTCGCGTCGCTCCACAAGTACAAAGCGAAGGCCGTTGCCGGAACGGTGACGGACGTGCGTACCGGCGAAATCCTCGCCATGGTGTCGGTGCCCGATTACGATCCCAACAATCCGAAGGAGGCGAACGATCCGACGCGCATCAACCGCCTGACCACCGGCGTGTTCGAGATGGGCTCGACGTTCAAGGCCCTGACCCTCGCGATGGCGCTCGATTCCGGCAAGATCAATCTGAATTCGTCGTTCGACGCGCGCGTGCCGCTGCGCTACGGCAAGTTCAAGATCCACGACTATCACGCGCAGCGCCGCTTCCTCACGGTGCCGGAGATCTTCACCTACTCGTCGAACATCGGCACCGCGCGCATGGCGCTCTCCCTCGGCGTCGAATATCACAAGTGGTTCCTCAAGAAGATGGGGCAGCTCGACCGGCTGCGCACCGAACTGCCGGAAAGCGCCGAGCCCATCGTCCCCAAGCGCTGGGGCGAGCTCAACACCGTGACCATCGCGTTCGGCCACGGCCTTTCCGTCGCGCCCTTGCAGGCGACCATGGCGGTTGGCGCGCTGATGAACGGTGGCCTGCTCATCCCGCCGACTTTCCTCAAGCGCACCGAGGAGGAGGCGAAGGCGCTGGGCGTACGTGTGGTCAAGCCGGAGACCAGCAAGGAGATGCGCTACCTCATGCGTCTCAACGCCGAGGTCGGTTCCGCCCGCAAGGCGAACGTGGCCGGCTACTATGTCGGCGGCAAGACGGGAACGGCCGAGAAGGTGATCAACGGCCGTTACTCGAAGACGCGGCTGCTCACCACCTTCATGGCGGTGCTGCCGGCGGACAAGCCGAAATATATCGTCAGCCTGCTGCTCGACGAGCCGCAGCCGTTGCCGGAAACCTATGGATTTGCAACCTCGGGCTGGAACGCCGCGCCGACGGCTGCCAAAGTGATCGCGCGAATCGGTCCGCTTCTTGACCTGGAGCCGCGCCTCGACCTACCCCCGTCCGGGAAGTGGATTCTGGCGAACGCGTCGGGCGCACGCTAGGCGGCCCGCGCCGGTTTCACGATGCCGTGGCGGGCGGCCGCCCCGCCGCGGCCACAAAGCGTGCGTGTATAGACAATCCAACACTTTTCGGCGCCGGCGGATTTCGCTTTGGCCGGAAATGCTCTAACGGCACGGACGACATGCAGCTTCGCGAAGTGCTGACGAAAGATGCCGCCTTCGATCCGCGCTTCGCCGCGCGCGAGGTCACCGGTATTTCCGCCGACAGCCGCGCCGTCAAGCCCGGCGATATCTTCGTCGCTCTCTCCGGCAGCCGCACCGACGGGACGCGTTTCATTGCCGACGCGGTGCAGGCGGGCGCCGTCGCGGTCGTCGCCGAGCGGCTGCCCGCATTGCCGCCCGACGTCATCTTCGTGCGCGTCACCAATGCGCGCCGGGCTTTATCGCTGATGGCCGCGCGTTTCTTCCCCCGCCAGCCCGAGACGATCGCGGCGGTGACCGGCACCAGCGGCAAGACCTCGATCGTCGCGTTCCTGCGCCAGATCTGGCAGACGCTCGGACTGAACGCCGCGAGCGTCGGCACCGTCGGCGTCGTGACCGGAAGCCGCGAGGAATACGGCTCGCTGACGACGCCCGATCCGGTCGCGCTGCATCGGACGCTCGACGCGCTCGCAAGCGAAGGCGTGACCCACCTGGCGGTGGAAGCCTCCTCGCACGGTCTCGATCAGCACCGGCTCGATGGCCTGCGCATCAAGGTCGGCGCGTTCACCAATATCAGCCGCGATCACCTCGACTATCACCCGACGATCGAGGCGTATTTCAATGCCAAGCTGCGCCTGTTCTCCGACCTGACGACGCCCGGCGGCACGGCCGTGATCAATGCGGACGATCCTTATGCCTCGCGCGTCGCGGCGGCCGCTGTGGCGCACCGCCTGCAGGTGCTCACGGTCGGTCGGCAGGGCAAGGACGTGACGCTGGCGCAGAACTGGCGCGACGGCTTCGCGCAGCGCCTGCGCGTGACGCATCGCGGCAAGACATTCAGCCTGCGCCTGCCTTTGGTCGGCGGCTTTCAGGTCGAGAACGCGCTCGTCGCCGCTGGTATGGCGCTTGCGACTGGCGGCGCGCCGGACGCGGTGTTCGCGGCGCTCGAGCAGTTGCGCGGCGCCAAGGGGCGGCTCGATCTCGTCGGCACGCGCGAGGGCGCGCCGATCTTCGTCGACTACGCGCACAAGCCGGACGCGCTCGCCAAGGCGCTCGAGGCGCTGCGCCCCTATGCCGGAAACCGACTGATCGTGGTGTTCGGCGCCGGCGGCGACCGCGACAAGGGCAAGCGGCCGATGATGGGCGCGATCGCCGCCGAGAAGGCGGATCGCGTCATCGTCACCGACGACAATCCGCGCAGCGAAGATCCGGCGCAAATCCGCGCCGAGATCATGGCGGCGGCGCCGGGCGCGATCGAGATCGGCGACCGCGGCGCCGCGATCCGCGCGGCGGTTGCGGACTTGCGGCCCGGCGATGTGCTGCTGGTCGCCGGCAAGGGACACGAAAGCGGGCAGATCGTCGGCGACAAGACGCTGCCCTTCACCGATCATGACGCGGTCGCGGCTGCGCTGGGAGAGAATGCCGCATGAGCGCGCACGATTTGTGGACGATCGAGGCCATGGCCGCAGCGATGCGGGCCACGCGATCCGGCTCGTTGCCGGCGGGAGTGTCGGGCCTTTCGATCGATAGCCGTACGGCGGCGAAGGGCGACGCCTTCTTCGCCATCAAGGGCGACAGCCGCGACGGGCACGAATTCGTCGCCGCCGCGCTCACGCAAGGCGCGGCTCTCGCCGTGGTGTCGGCGGCGCGACGGGACGAATTCCCAAAGGAGGCGCCGCTGCTCGTCGTCGATGACGTGCTCGAGGCGCTTGAGGAGCTTGCGCGCGCCGCGCGCTCGCGCTCGCAGGCGCGTGTCGCCGCGATCACCGGTTCCGTCGGCAAGACGGGGAGCAAGGAGGCATTGCGCCTCGCCCTGTCCGCGAACGGGGAGACGCATGCGTCCGCCGCCTCCTACAACAATCACTGGGGCGTGCCGCTGTCGCTGGCGCGGTTTCCCACGTCGGCGCGTTACGGCGTCTTCGAACTCGGCATGAACCATGCGGGCGAGTTGACGCCGCTTACCCGGCTGGTGCGTCCGCATGTCGCCATGGTCACGACCGTCGAGCCGGTGCATCTCGAATATTTCGGCTCGGTCGAAGCGATCGCCGACGCCAAGGCTGAGATTTTCCTTGGCGTGGAGAAGGGTGGCGCCGCGGTGCTCAATCGCGACAACGGCCAATATGCGCGGCTGGAGAGGGCGGCGCGTGCGGCCGGCGTCTCGCGCATCGTCACGTTCGGTGAGCACGCCGATGCCGAGGCGCGGCTCGTCAAGGCGGCGCTGCAGCCGGATTGCTCGGTAGTCAGCGCCAATATCCTCGGCGCCGACGTCACCTACAAGCTCGGCGCGCCCGGCCGGCATATCGTGATGAACTCGCTCGGCGTACTGGCGACGGCGGTGCTGCTCGGCGCCGACCTTGCGCTGGCCGCGGTCGCCCTGACGCAGTTGCAGCCTCCGGTGGGGCGGGGCGCACGCTCGACGCTGGAACTGTCGACGGGCGCGGCATTGCTCATCGACGAGAGCTACAACGCGAACCCTGCATCGATGCGCGCCGCCCTCGATCTGCTCGGGCGGGCGCCGGTCGGCCCGCGCGGGCGGCGCATCGCGGTGCTGGGCGACATGCTCGAACTCGGGAGCGAGAGCGCGGCGCTGCATCGCGCCCTGGCGCAACCTGTCGTCGCGCTCGGCATCGATCTGGTGTTCTGCTCCGGTCCCTCGATGCGCGCGCTATGGGACGCGCTGCCGTCGGAGCGGCGCGGCGCCTACGCGGCGGATTCGGCCGCTCTGCAGCCGGAAGTCCTCGGCGCCGTCCACGATGGCGATGCGATCATGGTGAAGGGCTCGCTCGGCTCCTGCATGGGCCCGATCGTTCGCGCGCTTTCCGCGCTATCCTCTGCAAACGAGTCGCGGACGCGCCCGTCCATATAAGGCTGATCGATGCTCTACTGGTTGACCCAACTCGCGGATAACGTCTCCGCGCTCAATGTCTTTCGCTATTTGACGGTGCGTACGGGCGGCGCCGCCACGACCGCGTTCTTCTTCGTGTTTCTGTTCGGCCCGGCCATCATCCGCACGCTGCGGGTAAAGCAGGGGAAGGGGCAGCCGATCCGCGAGGACGGGCCGGCGTCGCACCTGCTGACCAAGCGCGGCACGCCGACCATGGGAGGGCTGATGATCCTCTCCGGCGTCACGGTCTCCACGATCCTGTGGGCGAACCCCGCGAACGCCTATGTCTGGATCGTCCTCGGCGTGACCCTCGGGTTCGGGCTGGTCGGCTTCTATGACGATTATCTCAAGGTGACGAAGCAGACGCATGACGGCGTATCGGGGCGCCTGCGGCTCGTGGTCGAGGCGGTGATCGCGGCGGCCGCCTGCTACGCGCTGGTCAGCCTCGGGCGGCCGCCGTTCGCGACGTCGCTCGCCTTTCCGCTGTTCAAGGATCTGCTTCTCGATCTCGGCTGGTTCTTCGTGATCTTCGGCGCCTTCATCATTGTCGGCTCCGGCAACGCCGTGAACCTCACCGATGGCCTGGACGGGCTCGCCATCGGGCCGGTGATGACCTCGGCGCTGAGCTTCGGCCTGATCTCGTATTTCGTCGGCAACGCGCTCTATGCCGAGTACCTGCAGATTCATTTCGTGCCGGGCGCCGGCGAACTCGCCGTGCTGCTCGGCGCGGTTCTCGGCGCCGGCCTCGGATTCCTCTGGTTCAACGCGCCGCCGGCGTCGATCTTCATGGGCGACACCGGCTCGCTCGCCCTCGGCGGCCTTCTCGGCACGGTCGCCGTGGCGACCAAGCACGAGATCGTGCTGGCGATCGTCGGCGGCATTTTCGTGCTCGAAGCGGTGTCGGTGATCGTGCAGGTCGTCTCCTTCAAGATGACCGGCCATCGCGTCTTCCGCATGGCGCCGCTGCATCATCATTTCGAGCAGAAGGGCTGGACCGAGCCGCAGATCGTCATCCGGTTCTGGATCATCGCCATCGTGCTGGCGCTCGCCGGCCTCGCGACGCTGAAGCTGCGATGATTCCGGTCACGAGCTTTGCCGGCAAGCGCGTCGCCGTCTTCGGCCTCGGCAAATCCGGCCTTGCGTCGGTCCGCGCCCTCGCCGCCGGTGGCGCCTCCGTGGTCGCGTTCGACGATAGCGAGAAAAATGTCGGGGAGGCCGCGGCCGAGGGGATAGCGACGGAGGATTTGCGTGCCGTCGATTGGTCGACGATCGCCGCGCTCGTGCTGACGCCGGGCGTTCCGTTGACGCATCCGGCGCCGCACTGGACGGTCGGCATGGCGCGCAACGCCGCCGTGGAGGTGATCGGCGATATCGAGCTTTACTGCCGCGAGCGGCGGCGTATCGCGCCGTCCTCGCCGTTCATCGCCATCACCGGCACCAACGGGAAGTCGACGACCACGGCGCTGACGGCGCACATGTTCGCGGCCGCAGGTTACGAGTCGGAAGCGGGAGGCAATATCGGGACAGCCATTCTGTCCCTGGCGCCGCCGCGCGCGGGCCGGGTGCAGGTGATCGAGTGCTCCTCCTACCAGATCGACCTGACGCCGAGCCTCGACCCGGTCGTCGGCATGCTGCTGAACGTCAGCGAGGACCATCTCGACCGCCACGGGACGATCGCGAATTACGCCGCGGTCAAGGAGCGCCTCGTCGCCGGTGTTTCGGCCGACGGCACCGCCGTGGTCGGCGTCGATGACAACTGGTGCCAGGCGATTGCGGACCGGCTGGAGAAATCGGGCAAGCGCGTCGTGCGCATTTCCGTGCGCCGCCCGCTGGCGGACGGGCTCTATCTCGAAGGCGACCGCATCATGCGCGCGGCCGGCGGCACGGCGCGGGACATCGTCCGCGTCGGCGGCATCGGATCGCTGCGCGGCGTGCACAACGCGCAAAACGCCGCCTGCGCGACGGCCGCCGGCCTCGCGCTCGGGTTGTCGGCGGAGACGATCCAGGCGGGCTTGCGCTCCTTCCCCGGCCTCGCGCATCGCATGGAGGAAGTGAGGCGGATCGACGGCGTCCTTTTCGTCAACGATTCGAAGGCGACCAACGCCGATGCCGCGGCGCGCGCGCTTGCAAGTTTCACGGATATCTTCTGGATCGCCGGCGGCCGCGCCAAGACCGGCGGCATCGCCAGCCTTTCCGGGTACTTCCCGCGCATCCGCAAGGCCTATCTGATCGGCGAGGCGGAGGATGAATTCGCCGCGACGCTCGAAAGCCATGCGCCGTATGTGAAGGCGCGGACGCTGGACCGCGCCGTCGCGTTGGCGGCGCATGACGCGGCGGCGTCAGGTATCAAGGATGCGGTCGTATTGCTTTCGCCGGCTTGCGCCTCGTTCGATCAGTACCGGAATTTCGAGATTCGCGGGGCCGCGTTTTGCGACGCGGTACGGGCGCTCGCCGCGTCGTGAGGCGCCGCGCGGCCGGCTCCATTTCATCGCGAAAGCTGACGGCCCGGCATTCTTTCACGTCTCATTAAGATTCTGGAAACCATGGCGGGCGCACGACTGAGGAAGGCTCGCACCGGCTTCGAGAACGCATGTCTTCGCGCGCGAAACGCACCCCCTTCGGCGATTGGTGGTATACGGTCGATCGGCTGACGCTGGCGGCACTCGCCGCGTTGATGCTCGCAGGCATCGTCCTGTCGCTGGCGGCAAGTCCGCCGGTGGCGACCCGCATCGGGCTCGACCCCTTTCATTTCGTCCACCGCCACATCCTGTTCCTGATCCCCGCGATCGTCGTTCTTCTCGGCGTTTCGGCGCTGTCGCCGCGCAATGTGCGCCGGCTGTCCGTCGTCGTGTTCGCCGCCGGCCTCGTGCTGCTGATGGCGACTTTGCACTTCGCGCCTGAGGTCAAGGGCTCGCGGCGCTGGATCACCATCCTCGGCGTCGGCGTGCAGGCGTCCGAGTTCGTCAAGCCCGCTTTCGTCGTCCTCATCGCGTGGCTGTTCGCGGAGAGCACGCGTCGGCCGGAAATGCCGGCCAATACGATCGCCATCACCTTGCTTCTGACGGTGGTCACGCTGCTGGTGATGCAGCCAGACTTCGGGCAGACGATGCTGCTCACCCTTGTCTGGAGCGCGCTGTTCTTCATGGCGGGCATGCGGATCATCTGGATTTTCGGCATTGGCGCCGTCGCCGTCGTCGGTCTGGTGGGCGCCTATTTCACGGTGTCGCATGTCGCCAAGCGCATCCAGCGTTTTCTCGATCCGGCATCCGGCGACACGTTCAACATCGATGTCGCGCTGGAGTCGTTCTATCGCGGTGGTTGGTTCGGGCGCGGACCGGGTGAAGGCACGGTCAAGCGCATCCTGCCGGAAGGCCATACCGACTTCGTGTTCGCGGTGGCGGGCGAGGAGTTCGGAGTGATCCTCTGCCTCATCCTTCTGTCGCTGTTCGCGTTCATCGTTCTGCGCGCGCTCACCCATGCGATGCGCGACGAGGACCCGTTCACGCGCTTCGCGACGGCCGGCCTTGCGATGCTTTTCGGCGTGCAGTCGGCGATCAACATGGCGGTGAACCTGCATCTGATGCCGGCCAAGGGCATGACTTTGCCGTTCATTTCCTACGGCGGCTCGTCGATGATCTCGCTCGCCTACGGCATGGGCATGCTGCTCGCGCTGTCGCGGGAGCGTCCGCAGGCGGAACTCTTGATCGCCGGCGGCACATACACACCGGCGCTGGGGAGGGCATGATGGCGGCGGGCGGCACTCCGCCGCTCGTCGTGCTGGCGGCCGGAGGAACAGGCGGACATCTCTTTCCCGCCGAGGCGCTGGCCGTCGCCCTGCAGGCGCGCGGCGCCGTCATCGATCTCGCGACGGATGAGCGAGCGACGCGCTACGGCGCCGCCTTTCCCGCACGCACGACGCATCTCATTCCGAGCGCGACCTTCCGCGGTCGCGATCCGGTTTCGATGGCGAGGACGCTGGCGACGCTCGGCGTCGGAACGCTCAAGGCATGGGCGCTTCTCAGCAGGCTGCGGCCCGCCGCCGTCGTCGGGTTCGGCGGCTATCCGACGATCCCGCCGATGTTCGCGGCGAGCCTGCGCGGCATTCCGACGATCCTGCACGAGCAGAACGGCGTGATGGGGCGCGCCAATCGCTTTCTCGCTCAGCGCATGACGGCGATCGCGACCGGCTTTCCCGGCCTCGCGACGAGCCTCCCGTCGCTGAGCGCGAAAATGCAGCACGTCGGCAATCCGGTGCGCCCGGCGGTGATCGCTGCCGCCGCGACGCCGTATCCGCCGCTGTCGGGCGACGGGCCGATCCGGCTTCTCGTCTTCGGCGGCAGCCAGGGGGCGCGCGTCATGGCCGACATCGTGCCGCCGGCGATGGAGCATCTCGATCCGGCGTTGCGGACGCGCCTCGTCATTACGCAGCAGGCGCGCGACGAGGACGCGACGCGTGTGCGCGAGACCTACGCGCGCTTCGGCGTGCAAGCCGACGTCGCGCCGTTCTTCACCGACCTGCCGGCGCGCATGGCGGCGTCGCATCTCGTCATCTCGCGCTCGGGGGCATCGACGGTCGCGGAACTCGCCGCCATCGGCCGGCCGGCCGTCATGGTGCCGCTGCCGCACGCGCTCGACCAGGACCAATTGGCCAACGCCAACGTTCTTGCGGGTGCCGGCGGCGGCATGGTCGTCAAGCAGGCGGACTTTACGCCCGAGCGCATCGCCAGGGAAATCGCGGCGCTGGCCGCCGACGCCGCGCGGTTGTCCACAATGGCTGCCGCCGCCTCTGGCATCGGCATCCGCGATGCGGCGGAGCGGCTTGCCGATCTGGTCCTGCGCGTGGCAGGAGTGGCCGACGCAAGGAAAGAAAATCCATGAAACTGCCGCGCGACATCGGCCCCATTCATTTCATCGGCATCGGCGGCATCGGCATGAGCGGCATCGCCGAGGTGCTGGCCAATCTCGACTACACCGTGCAAGGCTCGGACGCGGCGGAGGGCGCGAATGTCAAGCGTCTGCGCGACAAAGGGATCGCCGTCACCGTCGGCCACGACGCCCACAACATCGACGGAGCCGCCGTCGTCGTCGTGTCGTCCGCCATCAAGCCGGACAATCCGGAGCTCGTCGCCGCGCGCGCGGCGCGGCTGCCGATCGTGCGCAGGGCCGAAATGCTCGCGGAGCTGATGCGGCTCAAAAGCGCCGTCGCGATCGCTGGAACGCACGGCAAGACCACCACCACCTCGATGGTCGCGGCCATGGTCGAGGCGGGCGGTTTCGACCCGACCGTGATCAACGGTGGCATCATCAACGCCTATGGCACCAATGCGCGCCTCGGCGCCGGCGATTGGATGGTGGTGGAGGCCGACGAATCTGACGGCACGTTCCTGAAGCTGCCGGCGGATATCGCGATCGTCACCAATGTCGACGCCGAGCACCTCGATCACTTCAAGACCTTCGCCGCGGTGCAGGACGCGTTCCGCGACTTCGTCGAGAACGTGCCGTTCTATGGCTTCGCCGTGATGTGCACCGACCATCCGATCGTGCAGCGCATCGTCGGCCGTATCGAGGATCGCCGCGTCGTCACTTATGGGGAGAACCCGCAGGCCGACGTTCGTCTCGTCGATCTGGAGAACGACAGCGGCGCGCAGCATTTCTCGGTAGTCTTCCGCGATCGCGCGGGCGAGGCCGTGCACGCGATCAAGGATCTGGTGCTCCCGATGCCGGGTCGCCACAACGCGCTCAACGCAACGGCGGCGATCGCCGTCGCGCACGAACTCGGCATCAGCGACGAGAAAATCCGCAACGCTCTGGCCGCTTTCGGTGGCGTGAAGCGCCGCTTCACCCGCACCGGCGAATGGAATGGCGTCACCGTCATCGACGACTACGGCCATCACCCGGTCGAGATCGCCGCGGTGCTCAAGGCCGCGCGTGAATCGACGAAGAACCAGGTGATCGCCGTCGTGCAGCCGCATCGCTATACGCGCCTCGCTTCGCTGTTCGAGCCGTTCTCGACCTGCTTCAACGATGCCGACGCCGTGATCGTCGCGCACGTCTATCCGGCGGGTGAAACGCCGATCGAAGGCGCCGACCGCGACCATCTCGTGCAGGCGCTGCGGGCGCGCGGACATCGTCAGGTGATTGCGCTCGACGATTCACAGCAGCTCGCCGGTCTTGTGCGCGGCATTGCCAAGCCCGGCGACTATGTCGTGCTTCTCGGCGCCGGCAACATCACGCAGTGGGCCTACGCGCTGCCGGCGGAACTTGCGGCGCTTGATGCGTGACGCGATGGGTTCCAGCTCCGACCTCGTTTCTAATCTGAAGGCGCGAACGCATGATCTGCGCGGTCGGCTGATCGCAGACCAGCCGCTCGCCGAGTTCACCTGGTTTCGCGTCGGCGGGCCGGCGCAGGCGCTGTTCATGCCGGAGGACGAGGCCGACCTCGCGCGCTTCCTGCGGAACCTGCCGCCTGAAATCCCCGTCACCGTCATCGGCCTCGGCTCCAACCTGATTGTGCGCGACGGCGGCGTCGAAGGCGTCGTCATCCGTCTCGGGCGCGGCTTCAATGCGGTGACCGTGGAAGAGGGCGCGCGCATCCGCGCCGGCGCCGCGGTGCCGGACGTGAAGGTCGCGCGCGCGGCGCAGGAAGCCGGCATCGCGGGCTTGTCGTTCTATCGCGGCATCCCCGGCGCCATCGGCGGCGCGCTGCGCATGAACGGCGGCGCCTACGGCCGCGAGACGAAGGATGCGCTGATCGAAGCGCGCGGCGTCGACCGCGCCGGCAATATCCGCGTCTTTACCAATGCCGACATGGGACACACCTACCGGCATTGCGGCGTCGGCGAGGACGTCATCTTCACGCAGGCGCTGTATCAGGGCGCGCCGGGCGATCCGGCGATGATCGCCGCCGAGATGGACAAGATCACCGAGGCGCGCGAGGCGACGCAGCCGATCAAGAGCCGTACCGGCGGCTCGACCTTCAAGAACCCGCCGGGCGGCAAGGCCTGGCAACTGATCGACGCCGCCGGCTGCCGCGGCCTTGTTGTCGGCGACGCGCAGGTCTCCGAACTGCACTGCAATTTCCTGATCAATCGCGGCAACGCCACCGCCGCTGATATCGAGACGCTTGGCGAGACGGTGCGCGAGCGTGTCCTGCAGAATTCCGGCGTGACGCTGGAATGGGAGATCAAGCGAATCGGTTCGATGCGCTGATTCGCGCGGGACCTTGTTTTCGCCGGACATCGGCGAGGGAGATCGCATGAGCGGGAAACATGTCGCGGTGCTGATGGGCGGCTGGTCGGCCGAGCGCGAAGTCTCACTCAATTCCGGGAAAGCTTGCGCTGACGCGTTGGAGGGGCAGGGCTATCGGGTGACCCGCGTCGACGTCGGTCGCGATGTCGCGCAGGTGCTCGCCGCCTTGAAGCCGGATGTGGCCCTGAACGTCCTGCACGGTCGCCCGGGCGAGGACGGCACCTTGCAGGGCATTCTGGAGATTCTCGGAATCCCCTACAGCCACTCCGGCGTGCTCGCCTCGTCGCTGGCAATGAAGAAAGATTTCGCCAAAGCGGTATTCCGGACACACGGTATCCCAGTGCCGGAAGGGATGGTCGTATCCCGCTTTGCGGCGGCCAAGGAGCACCTTCTTCCCCGGCCTTACGTCCTCAAGCCGATCGCGGAAGGCTCGAGCGTCGGCGTCTTTATTGTCACCGACGCGCACGAACACCCTCCGCAGGAGCTATTTCGCGACGATTGGGCCTTCGGGGACATGATTTTGTGCGAGAAATTCATCGTCGGACGGGAGTTGACCTGCGCCGTCTTGGGCGACCGGGCCCTGGACGTGATCGACATCGTCCCGACCTCAGGCTTCTACGACTACGACGCCAAATATGTCCCTGGCGGCAGTAGGCATATTTTGCCGGCTAAAATTTTACCAAAAGTTTACCAAGAGGTCCGAAGACTGGCGGTAGCGGCGCATCGTGCGCTCGGCTGCCGTGGGGTGAGCCGTGCGGATTTCCGTTACGACGACCGCGTCGAAGGGACAGGGGGATTGGTCTGCCTGGAGGTGAATACCCAACCTGGCATGACCGAGACTTCTCTGGTTCCCGAACTTGCGGCCCATGCGGGGATTTCGTTCGGTGAGCTGGTGAAATGGATGGTCGAGGACGCGTCGCTCAACCGCTGAAAAGGCGGTCTTCCAAGCCCAGGAAAGGGGGCTCGCGAAATCGCGTGCGCGTTGAATTCCTCGCCCAAATGGTTGATCCGCTGCGGCAAGCCTTGGCCGAGCTGGTCGATCGGGTGCACCGCAAGACCGCGCGGGTGACCCGCTATCTGCCGCGGCGGGCGGGCCTTGTTGCTTCTCTCGTCTTGCTGGGATTGAGCGGCGCCTACGGCGCCGTGCGCGGAAACCATCTCGCGAATGTCGTTCAGTCGATTCAGGACGCCTGCGACACGGCCGCCAATGCCGCCGGCTTTCGCATTGCCACGATTTCGATCACCGGCCGCAAGCAGTTGACCGATCAGGACGTGCTGGCCGCCGCCGGGATCACGGCGAAGAGTTCGCTCCTCTTCCTCGACGTCGAAGAGACGCGCCAGAAACTGGAAGCGGCACCGTGGATCGCGCAAGCGACCGTGCGCAAGCTCTATCCCGGCCACCTCGACATCGCGATCGAGGAGCGCGGCGCCTTCGCGCTGTGGCAATTGAACGGCCAGATTTCGGTCATCGCGGAAGATGGGAAGGTGCTCGGCAAGTACGGCGAGCGTCCTATGCCGCCGTTGCCGCTTGTCGTCGGCCCCGGCGCGGGCGCGAAGGCGAAGGCGTTCCTGGCACTGCTCGACCGTCATCAAATCGTGCGCGAGCAGTTGCGTGCCGCCATTCTCGTCGCGGACCGCCGCTGGAATTTGAAGTTGAGCAGCGGGCTCGACATCCGCTTGCCGGAAATCGAAGTCGCGCAGGCGCTCGATGTTCTCGACGCGCTGGAACGCGACAAGAAGATTCTCTCGCGTGACCTCACCGCCATCGACCTGCGTCTGCCCGACCGTGTCGTCGTGCGCCTCTCCGACGAGGCGGCGCAGGCGCGGGAGCAGGTGATCAAGGAAAAAGAAAAGAAAAGGAAGAAGGGGAGCGACGCGTGAATCTGTTGCGCCACGGCCTGACGCCAAAGATGAAGCCGCTCTCGCCCAAGCGCGCGGCGCTCGTCTCGGCGATCGATATCGGCAGCAGCAAGATCGCGTGTCTGATCGCGCGGCTCAAGCCGCGCCCGTCGCAGGACGTGCTGCCGCGCCGCAGCCATGGCATCGAGATCATCGGCATCGGCCACACGCGCGCGACCGGCATCAAAAGCGGCACCGTCACCAATCTGCAGGAAGCCGAAGCGGCGATCCGCAACGCCGTCGCCTCGGCCGAGCGCATGGCGCATGTGCAGCTTGAATCGGTCGCGGTCGGGCTTTCGGCCGGGCGGCTGACGAGCGAGCTTTTCACCGCGACTGTGCATGCGTCCGGCGCGACGATCGCGGATACCGATATCGAGCGCGTGCTCGGCGCGGGCAGTCGCCATTCGATTCGCGACGGGCGCGCCGTGGTGCATTCGATGCCGATCGGCTACGCGCTCGACGATGCGCGCGGCATTCGCGATCCGCGCGGCATGCTCGGCAAGCGGCTCGGCGTCGACATGCATGTCGTGACGGCCGATGTCGCCGCCGCCCGTAACCTGATGCTGGCGATCGAGCGTGCGCATCTCAACGTCGAGGCGATGGTGGCGACGCCGTATATGGCGGGGCTTTCG
>JBDHSU010000018.1:0-40451 GCA_039808325.1 Variibacter sp.
CGACGCAAAAGGCCCGAGATTATCGGCGTTTTTTGCCTTCTTTTTGAAAATCTCTGTTCCGCCGACTGCGTGGTGGTCCCAGAAGGACTCGAACGACCACACAGTCGCCGACAAACCGGTCTCTGCCGATGACGCGGGAAAATCCCCGGTCAGCTCGGAAAATGTTCTACGTGGGTTTCGCCGGTGCGGCCTATGTAGAGGGCCCTTCGGCCCGAGAACGAAACAATGTAACCCGCACACCCGGCGGCAGCAGCCTTCTTGCAGAACCCTTTGTAGGTATAGCCGGACACAAGCTGCTGGGCTTCGGTGATGGCGGCGCCGATTCGCGTGGGATCGAAGTCGGGCGCAACCAGCGTATCGATATTGTGGGTGACAAGCTGAACGCTGTCGCCATCGGGCAGATAGTAGGTCGCAGTGGCACGGCGAAAGTCAATTTCGTAGCTTTCAAATCCTGCCGCTATCAACGCCCCGACGATCTGCGGAAAGGTCATCGTGTTACCCTCCGCTCCGGCGAGGCAGCTCTTGGCAACGGCTTTCTTTCGATCGTCCATGGTCGTGCCCTTGTTGCTCCATTGATTTCAGTCAATGGGGACGACGGTCATCTGGCAGCGTTCCACCAGACGTTTCAGCAGCCGCTCCAGGCGCTTCCTTTCGTCGCCAGACAGTTGCTCAAAGAACTCCGCATCGTTGCGGTCGGCCAACTCAGCCAACTTCGGCACCAGTTCTGTTCCCCGCTTCGTCAGCGCAAGCGTCTGGGACCTTGCATCCGCCGCGCTTGATCTTCGGACAATCAGCGATTTGGCGATCAGTCGATCGGCCAGCTTCGTGATTGCCCCGCGCGTCATTCCGATCTCTGCCGCGAGGCGGCTAGGGGCCATTGGCTTTTTGCCGTAGAGCGAACGCATCACGACCCACTCAGCGACCGTGACGCCCTGGGTGGCGACCTTGGCCGCAAAGGCATGCGAGACATGGTTGGATACGGTCCGTAGCCAGAAGCCAAGATGCTCGGTCAGAGCCGACACCGGCTTAATCGACGTCATTTGATCTCCGTAGTTGACTAGGAAACTACTTGGCGTTAGTTTCTCAGTCAACTATCTTGTGATGCTGACCTGACACGGAGGCGACGATGGACGGCGAGGCAATACGTATCGTTCTGACGAAGCTGCCGCTGACTCCATTTGTTCTGGCGGTGCTTATACCGACTTTTCAGTCTCGACGCCCGCCTAGTTGGAGAGAGTGACAGGCGATCAAATTCCGTCTCCTCCTCGTAACCTACCTTTAGCATAGCATCTTAGTCGTCCCGTCGCGCTTTCGAACTTCTGCCTAGCAGGATCAGGCCTCCTATAAAGGCCAGCGCCATGACGACCAGAACGATGTTGATGGTTGTGCTGCTCATCCCGCTGCCTCTCCAATGCTTGTGTTACGTCGTACACGTAAAGCACCCCAAAGAAATCCCAGGCAGGCGGAAGCGCCGGAGCCGACAAGAACGCCAAGCTTTGCTGCCTCCAGCAAGCTCCGATCATCAAACGCCAGCAACGCAATAAAGGTGGACATCGTAAATCCGACGCCTGCTAAAAGGCCCACTAAGATCACACCAGCCCATGAAACGCCGGGCGGCAATATGCCCCATCCGCATCGCACCATGAGCCAGGTTGCTCCGATCACGCCAATCGGCTTCCCCGCGATTAGGGCGACCGCAATACCGACCATCACGAATTGCGATCCGCCGGCAGCCAGCTCAGAATTGCCGAACGTGACGCCTGCATTTGCCAGTGCAAAAAGAGGCATCACGAGATAGGCCACCCACGGATGCAATGCCGATTGCACCCGAACGACGGGAGGTAGAATTTCTCGGGTTGCCACACGAACCTGACGAAGGCGTTGGCTCGTCGGGATATCTGAACGGTCTCGTAACTCGGCGATCGCTTTAGAAGCCGCGTCCGCTGGAGGCTCTTGCATCGGCAGCGCTGCAACAGGCGTTAGCATTCCAAGGACGACACCGGCGAGCGTTGGGTGGGCACCAGCAAGCAAGAAGCCTCCCCAGACGACGGCGCCCGCAGGCACGTACGCGAAGGCCGAGCCAACACCGACCCGCTGAAGACCGAGCACAAGGAGCACGCCGGCGCCCGCAATCAAAATGCCGGTGAACGAGAGGCCAGTCGAGTACGCGAGAGCGATGATTAGGATCGCGACGACGTCATCGATCACGGCGAGCGCCAAGAGAAACACACGAACATTGGCTGGGATGGAACGACCCAACAGGGCAAGAATGCCGACCGCAAATGCGATGTCCGTCGCGGTCGGCACCGCCCAGCCGCGGCGGGCAACAGGGTCGGTGTTCAGGGCAACATAAATGAGAGCAGGTCCGATCACGCCGCCTATCGCGGCTATGACCGGAAGCATGGCCTGCCTTACGTCCTTCAGCGCACCTTCATGGGTCTCGCGGCGGATTTCCATCCCGACGACGAGGAAGAATGCCGTCATCAACCCATCGTTTATGATGAAGTGGAAGGATTGCGAAAAGGCGAAGCTGCCAACGCTTACCGAAACTGGGGTGTGCCAGAAGGCATCATAGCTGCTGCTGAAGGCAGAATTTGCCCAGAGCATTGCGACAACGGCTGCCACCAACAGCACAACGCCGCTGAGCGCTTCGACGTGCAAAAAGCGCTGAAATGCGTCGAAAGCACGTTCAGCAATTACTTGGGAACGGGGACGAGAGGGGTAGACCATGCACGCGCCTTGAGCGCGGCGGCCCGACCTACGCAATCCTGTCTCACCGCAACATGCAGCGACACCCTGTATTATTTTTGGCACAGCATGCTGTTGTGCGCAACACTGCTGCGGACAATCGACTTCCTGCTTTTAGGAAATGCATCATGCCGAAAGCCTATTGGGTCGCGACTTATCGCTCGATCAAGGATCCTGCGGCGATGGCCGCATATGCCAAGGATTCACGCCCGGCCCTCGAAGCCTCCGGTGGTCGAGTTCTTGCGGGCGGACTGCCTGCTATTGTGATGGAGATGGGCTTGAACGAGCGCGTCGTCTTGATCGAATTCGAGAGCGTCGAAGCGGCGAAGGCGGCCTACGAAAGTCCTGGATACCAGACGGCTCATAAGTTGCTGGGCGACGCGGCCGAACGCGACATTCGGATCGTCGAGGCAGTGTAAATAGAATGCCGGTGAACAGTTGCGCCAGGGCGCCGAAAGCAGCAGCGCGGACCATCGAGCGGCCGACGGGCAGCCGCGACAATGGACGAAGAGTGCGGAGGGACAAGCTGAATGCGCACCGTCGGTCTATTTCTGGAGAAGGCGGCGGCATTCGATCAACTCGCAGCGCACGCGCCGAATGACGTCACCCGTGCGGCTTACCGGGAGATCGCTGCCGGCTAACGTGACCTCGCGGCAAACCGCAAGATCCACATCCAAGAACTCGCAGCTGCTATCGCGGCGCGTAAGGACGGCCTGTCGACGGAATGAAGGGGCGGGGCCGGAACCAAGATTGCTGGGCCGCGTTGAGAATGCGCCGGCACCCAGCCCCCCCTCCCAGCCGGCACTCAAAGCGCTGCCTCGGTCCCCATGCCGGGGCAGTTTGCTTTTGCGGAGTGAGCTTCACGCACGCGGCGCCATCTCGCGGGAGGCACGGAGGACCCACAGCAATGAAAGGGAGGCATGAGGTGCTTGTTAGGGCATCTGCTTGAGCGACAGCACGTTACGGACTTGCGCCGTTGCGCGCGTGCAGTCTGTCCGCGCTGTGTTGTTCAATAGCCGCAAGGCGAGGTCGAGCGACGAGGCTTTCAGGTCCTTGAGGTCAGTCAGGAGAAGTTGGCTGGCATCACCGAGAGTGGCGAGCCTCCGGCTAGCCTCGCTGCCGTCGGCCACCTCCTCGGAATGTCAAATCCAGTAGCAGGCGCCTTGGACCGGTCGACTGTCGGCAACAGACAACAATGATAGTTGCGCCATCGTGGTTTCAAGCGCGACTTTCGATCCCGTTCAATATTGGCGGCCGACGCCGATAAACGAAACAATACAAACCAGTCTCAGTCATTGCGGACAAAGTCTCTGATCGACCCCGTTCAAGCCATTGGGAAATAACAATGTGCCTATCAGAGACCGGCACCGCATTCTGCCGATAATGCGTCGGCGGGAAGTCTCTGTGGCAATTCCAAAGAGGAAAAAGTCCCGATAATACGGGCACTTTTCGCGTGTGCTTTGGAAATCTCTGTGTTTGCAAACTGCGTGGTGGGCCCGGCAGGACTCGAACCTGCAACCAGACCGTTATGAGCGGCCGGCTCTAACCATTGAGCTACGGGCCCGAAGGAGGGCAAGCCGGCGCCCGTTAGAGCATCTTTTGGCGTGGCATGCAGCCGTTTGCGGTGAGAAAGCGCGGCAAATCCAAAGATTACGGCGCCGTCTGAGGGCCGGGCTTGGGCGCAAAGCGTCCGGCGGCTCGGGCGCGGCGCGTGCGACACGTCGCTGTCCGTCCGAACGGACGTATGGTTGTTCGATGCGGCCTTGCCTATTACGCTTGCCGCCGCAATCGCAACACGTTTCGGCAACAGGTTGCGGCGCGGATTTCAGCCCGCTGCGGCGTTGGAGGATGGAGAGAATGCGCAGAATGAACCTTCTCGGAGCGGTCGGCATGGCTGTGGTCTTGGCGAGCGGCTTTGCGGCCGCGGCGCATGCGGCGGTTGATCGCCCATTCCCGGCGATCACCGTAAGCGGCGAGGCCGAGATCTCGGTTGCGCCGGACATCGCCGAAACCTCCGCTGGCGTCACCACGGAGGCGAAGACGGTTCGTGAGGCCAGCGCGGCGAATACCCAGGCGATGACGGCCGTGATCGCTGCGCTGAAGCAGGCCGGCGTCGGCGACAAGGATATTCAGACCGGGCATATCTCGATTCAGCCGGTTTACAATAATACGCAGAGCAAGAAGGAGGGCCGGCCGGACGAGCCGCGCATCGTCGGCTATCGGGTGGGCAATCAGGTGAGGCTGAAGGTGCGCGATCTGGCCCGTTTGGGCGAGGTGCTCGATCAGGCTATCGCCGCGGGGGCGACGGATGTCTTCGGCGTCTCCTTCTCGGTTTCGGAGGCCTCGAAGGCGCTCGATGCGGCGCGCGGCGCGGCCGTCGCGGATGCGAAACGTAAGGCCGATCTCTTCGCCAAGGCGGCCGGCGCGCAGGTCGGTCGCGCCATCGACATCGCGGAAGCCGGCGCGGCGGTGCCGCGGCAGATGCGATTTGCAGCCGCGGCTGACAGGCGGACCTTGGCCGCGCCGATGCCGATCGCGACGGGGGAGAACACGCTGCACGTCACCGTGACGATCACCTATGAGTTGCTGAACTAACGGCTCTCGGCGTGGCGGGGTCCGAAAACCGCTCGCGGATGCCGCGCGTTTCGGTGGAAATGCGCGGCCGCACGCCGTAAGGGGGGGCCATGTCCGGCTTTCATGCGGCGCTCGATCTCGTTCTGCAAGGCAACCCGTCGCTCTATGCGATCGTGCGCCTTTCGCTGCTGGTCAGCCTCTCGGCGATCTTGATCGCCGCGTTGGTCGGGCTTCCGGTCGGCGCGTGGCTGGCGCTCGCGCGTTTTCGGGGCCGAAGTGCGCTGATCGTCGCGCTCAACGCCTGCATGGGCTTGCCGCCGGTGGTGGTGGGCTTGAGTGTGTTTCTACTGTTGTCGCGCTCCGGCCCGCTCGGGTCCTGGGGGATCCTGTTCACGGCGAAAGCGATGGTCATCGCGCAGGCGATCCTGGTGACGCCGATCATTGCCGCGCTCGCCCGCCAGACGATCGAGGACCTCTGGCTCGAATATCGAGCCGAATTCGAAGCCATGGGCGTCGGTCTGTTGCGGCGTGTTGTTGCGCTGCTGTGGGATGCGCGTGTGAGCCTGCTGACGACCTTGCTCGCCGGCTTCGGCCGCGCCGCCGCCGAAGTCGGTGCGGTGATGATCGTCGGCGGCAATATCGAGGGCTACACGCGCACAATGACGACGGCGATCGCGCTCGAGACATCGAAAGGCGATCTGCCTCTGGCGATGGGGCTTGGCCTTATCCTCATCGTTATCGTCATCGCCATCAATGGCGCCGCCTGGGGCTTGCGTCAACTTGGTGAGCAGCGAGGGGGGCGATGATGCGCGGGCCCGCGTCCGATCTCCCGATCGTTCTTTCCGCGATCGATGTGCGTGTGGGCGCACGGAGCATCCTGAACGATGTTTCCGTCACGCTGACGCCGGGTCTGCCGACCGCGATCCTCGGGCCCAACGGCGCCGGCAAGAGCACGCTCATTCGCGTGGCGATGGGGCTTTTGAAGCCGTCGTCGGGCGCCGTGAGTTGGGGCGGACGCGGCGATGCGCCGCCTGATCGGCGCGCGGTCGTCTTTCAGCGCCCGGTCATGCTTCGCCGCACCGTCGCGGGGAATCTCGCCTTCGCTCTCGCCGCCGCGGGCCGCCCGCGCGCGGGCCGCAAGGCCGCCATCGAGCGTCTGCTGGCGCGCGTCTCGCTGTCGGCGTTGGGGGATCGCGCGGCGCGCTTCCTTTCCGGCGGCGAACAGCAGCGCTTGGCCCTGGCGCGGGCGCTCGCGCGCGATCCGGACGTTTTGTTTCTCGACGAGCCGACCAATAATCTCGATCCGGCCGCCACCAAGGCGGTGGAGGCGATCGTTGCCGATGCGGCTACGTCTGGTATCAAAGTGGTCATGGCGACGCATGATCTCGGCCAGGCGCGCCGGCTGTGCGGGGACGTCGTCTTTCTTGCCGGCGGCGCGCTTGTCGAGACGGGAGCGGCCGAGGATTTCTTCCGTGCGCCGCGCAGTGAAAAGGCGGCCGCGTTCTTGCGCGGCGATATTGTCGAATGAATGGGAAAGGAAGAGCATCATGTTGCATCGTCGAATGTTGTTGGCGGCATTGGTCGCCGCCGCGCTGGCGCCGCAGGCGCACGCTCAAGACAAATCGATCGTCGTGGCCTCGACGACGTCCACCCAGGATTCCGGTCTGTTCGGATACATTCTCCCGATCTTCAAGGCGAAGACCGGCATCGACGTGAAGGTCGTCGCGCAGGGCACCGGCCAGGCGCTGGATACGGCGCGCCGGGGCGACGCGGATGTCGTATTCGTGCACGCCAAGGCGCAGGAGGAGAAATTCCTCGCCGAAGGCTTTGGCGTGAAGCGTTATCCGGTGATGTACAACGACTTCGTGCTGATCGGACCCAAGAGCGATCCGGCCGGCGTGAAGGGGACGAAGGACATCGTCGCGGCGCTCAAGACGATCAAAGCGAAGGCCGCGCCGTTCGTTTCGCGCGGCGATCGTTCGGGTACGCACAGCGCCGAGCTGCGGCTGTGGAAGGTCGCCGCGATCGACATCGCGAAAGACAAGGGACCCTGGTATCGCGAAATCGGCCAAGGCATGGGCGCGGCGCTCAACACCGCCGCATCGATGAACGGTTACGTCATCTCCGATCGCGGTACCTGGATTTCGTTCAAGAACAAGGGCGATCTGACGATCGCGGTCGAGGGCGACAAGCGGTTGTTCAACCAGTACGGCGTCATGCTGGTGAATCCCGCGAAACATCCGGCGGTGAAGAAGGAGCTGGGCCAGGCCTTCATCGATTGGCTTGTTTCGCCGGAGGGGCAGAAGACGATCGCGGATTACAAGATCAACGGTCAGGAACTGTTTTATCCGAACGCAGGCGATCCGAACGCGTGACGGTGCCGGCCTCGCAAGACGGGCGCGGCGGCGTGGTGCGCCTGCACGCCGCCGGCAGCTTGCGCGCGGCGCTGACGGATGTCGCAGTCGCCTTCGAGGCTGGCGGTGGCGCGAAAGTCTCTGCGGTGTTCGGGCCTTCGGGCCTGCTCAAGAACCGGATTGCGCAGGGGGAGCCGGCGGAGGTGTTTGCGTCCGCCAATATGACGCATCCCTCTGCGTTATATGAGGCGGGGATAAGCGGCCCTGTTGTCCTCTTTGCGCGCAACGAACTATGCGCGCTGGTGCGTCCGGATTTGCCGATGACTCCCGATACGCTGTTGGCCGCGATGCTTGCTCCGCACACGAAGGTCGGCACGTCGACCCCGCAAGCGGACCCGTCCGGCGATTATGCATTCGAGGTTTTCGCCAAGGCCGACAAGATCGAGCCCGGCGCGCGCGTGTCGCTCGCGGCGAAAGCGCGGCAACTGACCGGGGCCGCCAACGGTCGCCCCGCGCCGCAAGGCAAGAGCGTCTACGGCGCCTTGGTGTCGGCGGGCGAGGCCGACCTCTTCCTGACCTATCGCACCAACGCGGCGGAAGCCGTTCGTGAATATCCGGACTTGCGAATCGTGTCCTTGCCGGCGCCGCTCGCGGTCGGCGCCGACTACGGCCTGACGGTGACGAACGGTGCGTCGCCGGCCGCCTTGCGTTTCGCTATGTTCATCCTCGCAACCGAAGGGCAGACTCTGCTGGTAAGGCACGGCTTTGAAAGTGCAAGCATGCCGCGCGAATAGGAGAGATGGATGTTGCGTCTCGCTGTGATGGTGGCCGTCGTCGCGATGGCCTTGCCTTCGGCGCCGTGGACGGCGCGTGCGCAGGATGGCTGCGCGAAATTCGCCTGGCCGGTCGCGCGAGAGCGCGCGCAATTTGCCGCCGCAGGCAAGGCGGAATGGCCGAGCGGAACGGCGCGGCCCGATGTTCCGGGCGAAGGCTTCGCGCTGCGCCTCGAACCGGCGGCCTCCTCCAAGCTCGCGCGCACGCCGGAGCGCCCGGCGCGGCACGGCGGCGCTTTCGCCGGAATGCTGTCGATCGGTGCGGTCGCGCCCGGGCTTTATCAGATCACCTTGTCCGAGCCAGCATGGATCGACGTCATCCAGGGCGATGCCTTCGTGCGCACGGCGGCGCATTCGAGCAGCCGGGACTGCAAGGGCGTGCGCAAGAGCGTCCGCTTCCATCTGAGTGCCGCACCGCTGGTGATCCAGTTGAGCGACGTCGCCGTGCCGGTTATCGATATTGCCGTGCGGCCGGTGTCGGAAGGACAGTGATCCGTCCCGTCAGGGGAAGCTCTGCGCCAGCGCGGCGCGCGTTGCGGCCAGGCCCTCGCGCGCGACATCTTCCGGCGGGCGTGCCCATTGCGCGGGATTCGGCGCTTCGTAGCTGACGTAGCCGCGATAGCTTTTCTCTGCGAGAAGTCCGAAAAAGCCGCGCCAGTCGACGACGCCTTGTGCGGGCGGCAGGCGGTCCGTCGCCGGCATGCGTGGCACCGGCGCGTCGGGGACGTCGCTGAACTGCGCGTAGGAAATTTCGTCCGCGGAGACGTCGTCGAAGCCGCGCCCGCCGCGTCCGCACCGTTGCAGGTGATAGGCGTCGAGAAGCAACCGCACATTCGCGCGGCCCGCTTGACGCAGGATGCCGCGCAGCGCGTCGATCGACGTGACGGCGGGATGCAGGTACTGGAACTCGACGGTGAGCTGCAGACCGAATTCACCCGCGAGATCGGACGCGCGCCGTACATTGTCCACCGCGATGCCGTCCGTGCCGGAGCCGGGCCCGATGGCGCTCATCAGGAGCGGGCAGCCGAGCGCCACCGCATCGGCGCAGCTTTCGCGAAATGCCGCAAATAGGCGCCTTCGTTCCTCGCCTTGCGCGAAGAACCAGCCGTATTCGACGCCGACCGCGGCGACCGGCAGGCCGTTCTTGAGGATGAGATCGAGGATCGCGGCGTTCGGAAGCTCTTGCGCGAACAGGCGCAAGAAATCGGCCCGGCGGATTTCGACGGCATCGAAGCCGGCCGCTTTGGCGGCGTGAAGCGCCGCCGGAAACGGCGTCGTATCGAGCGTCCAGGTATGCAGCGCGATGCCAGCGAACGGGTGCGTCATCGTTTCGGTCTTTCGTCTGGCCGGCCGACGATGCCGTGACGCGGCGGGAGCGCCATCACGCTATTGCGATGTTGACAGCGGTGCAACGCTGTCGTTGTTCTGCGACGTTTGTAATGCATGCAATGCGAGGGACCGAGGATGTTGCGGACGGCAATTGTCGGAGTGGGTTGGTGGGGACAGACCCTGGTGGATTCGATTCACGGTAAGGGTGACGTGCAGTTCGTCGTCGGCCAGACACGAACGCGCGGCCGCGCCGAGGAGTTTTGCCAGAAGCGGAATATCAAGCTCGTCGACGATTACGCCGCTGTTCTCGCCGACCCCTCCGTCGAGGCGGTGGTTCTGGCGACCCCGCACAGTCAGCACGGCGAACAGGTTCGCCTGGCGGCGGAGGCGGGAAAGCATATTTTCTGCGAAAAGCCGTTCACATTGACGAGCGCCGAGGCGGAGCGTGCCATCGCGGCGGCGAGGAAAGCGGGCGTCGTGCTCGCCGTCGGCTTCAATCGGCGCTTCCATCCCTCGATGCGGCAAGTGGCGAGGCGCGTTCGCGCCGGCGAACTCGGCGACGTCGTCAGCGTGCTCGGGCAACACACGTCGTTCTCGTCGCCGGCGCTCACGGCCGATGGCTGGCGCACGAGCCCCGACGAGGCGCCGGCGGGCGCGATGACCGCGATCGGCGTGCATACGCTCGACTGCATGATCGCGCTGTTCGGCCCGGTTTCGGAAGTCTATTGCGTCACCGCGCGCCGCGCGACGCAGCAGGCGGATGACACCACCAGCGTGCTGATCAAGTTCGCGAACGGCATCACCGGCAATATCTTCTGCTCGATTTCGAGCGCCGCGCATTACAGCTTCAAGGTCTTCGGCCTCAAGGGCATCGCCGAGATTGCGAAGCCGAACCTCGATCAGTTCACTTTCATTCCGTCTCCGCCGCGTCCGCGCCAGCCGAACGGAACGCCGGAGGTGATCGAGACGGAGAAGTTCGACACGCTCAACGCCGAGCTTGCCGCCTTCGCCGATGCCGTCGCCGGAAAGGCACCGTTCCCCGTGCCGCTCGACGAGGTGCTGATGGGCGTGAAGGCGTTCGAGGCGGTCGTGCGCTCGTCGAAGGAAGGCCGCCCGGTGAAGGTCGGGTGATGCGCAGTGTCATGGCTCCAACAAGCCCGGCCTTGACGAAGAACGATCATCCCGCGCGCTTCTGTGCGAGTCCGAACACCTTTTTCGCAAACTCGGGGTAAATCTCCGCGAGTTGCGGCGCTACGGTTTCGCGCATCAGACGCAATGTGTCCGCCGCCGGCGCGGGCGTCTCGGGGACGCTTTCCGGCATGTCGAAGTCGAAGCCGGTGTTGTCGCGCACCTCTTCGAGCGTGTGGCCGGGATGTATCGTCCGCAGCCGGAAGCGTTTCGCCATGCGGTCGAACGCGAAGTGGCAGCGATTGGTGATCAGCGCGACGGGGCCGCCGGTGCGGAACACGTTGTCGTCGGAAACGCCCGGCGCGCTGATGAAGTCGACGCGCGGCACCAGCGTGCGGCGCGAATGCTCGGTGCGGAACAGGATCACGCGCGGCACGACGTAGTAGAGATAGGCGGAGCCGAACGAGCCGGGGAAGCGGACGGTCGGCGCCTCGTAGTCGCCGATCGCGACCAGATTGACATTGCCCCGCCCGTCGATTTGCCCGCCGGAGAGGAAGAACGCATCCACACGCCCCTGTCCGGCGCAATCGAAGAGTTCGCGCCCACCGTCGGTGAAGAAATTGTGCTTGCGGCTCTGCAGCAGCGACACATAGGGCCGCCCGCCGCCGCGCGCGCGGGCGAGGAGCGCCGCGGTCGCTGGAATCGGCGAGGCGGCGCCGACGGCGACATGGCGCAAATCGCCGATCAGGCTGGCGATGACGTCCGCCAGCATCTCCTCGGTGGAAAAGTCAGGCGGCGCGTCGGTCATGCACGAACCGGTCGAGATAAATCGCGAAGCCCTCGGCCGTCGCGGCGAGCCGCGCGTATTCGGCAAGGTGCGCGCCGTCGTTCGGGTAGTGATCGGGCAGCGTCAACGGCCATGCGCCGCGGGGCGCCACGGCGATCGCTTCGACGTAGAGGCCGGGCAGCGTTCCCGCCGCCATCACCGGATCGTCCAGCAGCGAGCCTTCGTGCAGCTTCTCGACGGTGACCACGGTGGCGCGCGCCGCATGCGCCATCGTCGCCAATTCGCGTTGCCGCCCGATCCAGACGTTGCCGGCCGTATCCGCCGTCGGCGCGTGGAACAGCGCCACGTCGGGCTTCAGCGCCGGGAGCAGGACGATCGGATCGCTATTGGCGAGCGGATTGTCGATCACCATCCAGTCCGGCCGGTGCGCCAGAATGTCGGACCCGATGAGCCCGCGCAGCGGCATGAACGGCACGCCCTTCTCCGACGCTTGCAGCGCGGCGTGCAGCGCGGGACAGGTGGCGTCGCGCACGCGTAAGCGTCCCGACCGCACCGCGTGGGTGAAGCGGGGCGCGAGGCCGAATTCGCCGAGGCTGACGGCGGACGTTTCGAGCGTAGCGACGCAGCCGGCGCCGATGAGGAGGTCGGCCTGCAGGCTCGATGTCGGCAGCGTGATGAGGTTGAGGTTGCGCACGCCGCGCCGGATCAGGGCGCGCGTCGCTTCCATCGCGGCGCCGGTGCTCTCGCGCGGCACCACCAGCGTGGCGCCGTCGGTGATTGGCGCAAGCGCTTCCTCGAGCGGGCGGATGATGGGCATCGGATGTGCCTCCTGGTCGCATCGAGTCTAGGCGATCATGCCTGTGAGGCAAATGCCGTTCGCAAGCAGGCGTCTATGCCTTGTCCCTCCCCGGAGGGGAGGGTGGCTCCGAATGAGCGAAGCGAGTGAGGAGACGGGTGGGGTCATTCTCGCAGCCTATCCCCACCCGGCCGCGCTTCGCGCGTCCACCCTCCCCTCCGGGGAGGGATGAGCCCGCCCATGACGAGTTGGGGGTGAGCCTTACGTCCCCACCTTCAGCGTCGACACCAGCCCGCGCAGCGCCGCGACGGCGCTTAGCGCCGTGATCTTGCCGGTGCGCGGATTTTCCTCGGTCGGCACGCCCTGGATCGCCATGCTGAAGCGCGCCACGTCGGCTTCGACCTCGATCCGGTGGGTGTTGCGGTCGAGCGCCGGATCAGCCCAGATTTCAAGCCGCGTGCGGTCCGGCCCGATGCCGGCGAGGCTGAGTGCCGCCGCGACATTGACGTTGGCGGGAAAGCCGCGCGCGCCCTCGCGCGCCGTGCCGTCGAAGACCTTCTTGGGTTCATTCAATCCCGCGAGCGAGATGCCGTTCTCGACGAGATACGGCGCGCCTTCGAGGCCGCCCGGCGGCTTGCGCGTGATCATGGTGACCGACTGGATTTCGCTTTCGGCGGCGGCGCGCACGGCGTCGAGGCCGATGAGCGCGCCGGTCGGCACCAGGATGCGCGCGCCGGTCTCGCGGGCGCGGTCGACGAGGTCCCAGTGGACGAGCAGTTGTCCGACGCTGAGCGGCATGAAGATGCGGCCGTGCTCGATTGCCGGCACCGCGACCTCGCGGAACATCTTCGGCGGCAACCCTTCGAGGATGATGTCGCAGGTCTCAGCGAGTTCCGCCGGCGTCACCGCGTCGACGCCGTTGCCGATGCGCGGCACCGTCCGCTTCGCCTTCTCGACGTCGCGCACCGACACCGCCCGCAGCGTCAGTCCGTCGATGCCGGCTTCGAGGCGGCGCGCGACGCCGATCCCGACGCCGCCCATTCCGGCTAGTCCGACAAGCAGGGGTTGGGCGCGGCTCATCGGGTGGCCTCGCGTTGAGACATGATCTTCTTCGTGTCCTTGGGGTCTTTCACGGCGCATCCTTTCGATTGCTGTCGCGAGATAGCGGAACCGTGGCGGGGAAGTCCACACCGGGGCGAGCGATCGAGCCTGCCGCCGCGGAAGGCGGTGCGAACTGCGCCAAGAATGCGGCACGCAGACGCTCGCGGGTCGCCAGGCCGACCGCGAGATCGCGGCAATTGACGATGGCGAGACGGAAGCCGCCCGGCGGCATCGCATGAGTCTCTGGCGCCCGGTTTTCATGGAAGGTCACCTGGACGCTGGCGACGCCGGGTGTGGCACGCACCGCGCCGACCAGTTCGTCCGGCGGATGCCGATAGTACGGTCCCCACGGGCCGAACAGGACGACGCTGAACGCGGTGTCCCGATCGCGGTCATCGAAATCCCAAGCGCCGCGCGCATAGAGCCCGACCACAGCCTCGACCCAGCCCGGCCCATAGAGGTCCGGCCATTGATCGCTGAAGCGCAGATGTGACTCGATGATCAGCCCATCGATGGTTTCGAGGTTGAGCATGCCGGTGTAGCCGGCGAGATGCGCGGCGATCCACGCGCCGCAAGGCTCCTCGATCGCCGGGTCGGGTTCGGCGTGAACGGTCCAATAGTCGAACGTGCCTTCGCCGGCCGGCTTGCCGGTGACGTGCCGCCACCAGCACGGGCGGCCGTCGACCACGGCGACGTCCGTGCTGACGTGCCGGCCTTGCAATAGCGGCATCCATATGTGGCCCGGGGCGTAGTGCCGGGCGTAGTCCGCGGCCGAGGCCAGGACGCGGCTGCCGACGCCCATGCCGCGCAGATTGATGATCGGCTTCGAAAAGACCGGGAACGCGGCTGGTTGCGTGCCGTGCGGCCCGGCCGCGAGGCCCTGGCTGTGGGCGACGGCAAGCTTGTCGTAGACCCAGCGATAGCGCGGATTCCAGGCCCAGGCGTCGCTGTCCTCGGTCGGGATGAAAACATCCGCGGGGCAAGCCACGTCCGCGAAATACTGGAACCGCCAGGGGTCGGCTTCGCAGATCGGCATTTGGGGTTGCGAGAGGGTTCGTGAGAGCGGACGGAGTCGTGTTCGCCAGGACGATCCTATAGCATGCGCCCTCGGGCGACGACGAGGTGCGGCGCTCACGAAAGCGCGCACGGGACGCGAGCGGGAGGACGCGAGAGCCGGAGATGCTTCAGGGCTGGGTCGCCATCGTCGTCGCGCTCGCCTATATCGGCCTGCTGTTTCTCGTGGCGAGTTACGGCGACCGCTCGCGGCGCATGCGCGAGGGCCGGCCGCGGATGCTGATCTATCCGCTCTCGCTCGCCATCTATTGCACCTCCTGGACGTTTTTCGGCTCGGTCGGCCTCGCTTCGAAGAACGGCCTCGACTTCCTTACCATCTATGTCGGACCGGCCGTCATGATCGGGCTTTGCACGCCGCTGCTGCTGCGCGTCGTGCGGCTCGCCAAGGCGCAGAACATCACCTCGATCGCCGACTTCATCGCCGCGCGCTACGGCAAGAGCCAAGCCGTCTCGGCGACCGTGACCCTGATCGCCATCCTCGGCACCATTCCCTACATCGCGCTGCAGCTCAAGGCGGTGGCGAGTTCGCTCGCGACGATCCTCGAGCACGGGCAGGGCAAGGCCGGGCTGGCGCAGTCCGTGTTCGGCGATCTCTCGCTGTTCGTCGCCTTGGCGATGGCCACCTTCGCGGTCCTGTTCGGGACCCGCCACGCCGACGCGACCGAACATCAACACGGCCTCATGCTCGCGATCGCGACGGAATCGATCGTGAAACTCGTCGCCTTCCTCGCGGTCGGCCTGTTCGTCACCGTGATGATCTTCGATGGACCGCACGATCTGTTCACCCGCGCGATGGACAATGCGCAGACGGCGGAGGTGCTCACCCGTATGCCGCCGATCGGCAGCCTGCTGACCATGACGCTGCTGTCGTTCTTCGCGATCATCCTGCTGCCGCGGCAGTTTCACGTTTCGGTGGTCGAGAACAACGGCGATGCCGAGGTGCGGCGTGCCGCCTGGCTGTTCCCGGTCTATCTCGTCCTCATCAATCTTTTCGTCGTTCCGATCGCGCTGGCGGGGAAACTGACCTTCCCCAACGGTTACGTCGACAGCGACATGTTCGTGCTGGCGTTGCCGCTGTCGGCGGGCTCCGAGATTCTTACGCTCATCGCCTTCGTCGGCGGTCTGTCGGCGGCGACGGCGATGGTGATCGTCGAGTCGGTCGCACTCGCGATCATGATGTCGAACGATATCGTGATGCCGTTGATGCTGAAGCGGCGCGCCGCCTTGGTCAGCGGCCGCGACAATGTCGGACAGTTTCTGCTGGCCGTGCGCCGCGCCGCGATCCTCGGCATTCTGGCGCTCGCCTTCATCTACTATCGCGTCTCGGGCGACGCGCAGCTCGCATCGATCGGCCTTCTATCCTTCGCGGCGATCGCGCAGTTCGCGCCGGCTTTTTTCGGCGGCCTGTTCTGGCGTCGCGGCACGGCGCGCGGCGCCATCGCAGGGATGACGGTCGGCATCGTCGCGTGGATTTATACGCTGCTGCTGCCGAGCTTCGCCGACGCCGGCCTCATCAGCGCCGGGTTCGTGACCAACGGCCCCTGGGGCATCGTGGCGTTGCGCCCGCAAGCGCTGTTCGGCCTGGACTTTCTGCCGCTGACGCACGGCGTCATCTGGAGCCTGACGCTCAACGTCATCGCCTATGTCGGCGTCTCGCTCATGCGGGAGCCGGCTTCGATCGAGCGGCTACAGGCGAGCGTCTTCGTGCCGCCCGATCTCGTCCCGATGACGCCGAGCTTCCGGCTCTGGCGCTCGACCGTCACCGTCGAGGATCTGATGACGACGGTCAGCCGCTATCTCGGCGAGGAGCGCGCGCGGGGTTCGTTCGAGAGTTTCGCGTCGACGCGGCGTATCAGCCTCGATCCGCAGCACGAGGCCGACATCCACCTTCTGCGTTACGCCGAGCATCTTCTGGCGTCGGCGATCGGCGGCGCCTCATCGCGCCTTGTCCTTTCGCTGCTGCTGCGCCAGCGCACCGTCTCCACCAAGGCGGCGTTGAAGCTGCTCGACGACGCCAGTGCCGCCATCCATCACAACCGCGAAATTCTGCAGATCGCGCTTGATCACGTGCTGCAGGGCATCGCCGTGTTCGACAAGGATATGCACCTCATCTGTTGGAACCGGCAGTTCGGTGAAATTCTCGACTTGCCGCCGCAGCGCGTGCGCGTCGGCGCGACGCTGGACGAGGTCGTGCGCGACTATGTCGGGCGCATGCCCGACGTCGGCGATCTCGACGCGCAGGTGCGTGAGCGGCACGCGCGCTACCTGACGTCGATCGATCCGTTCCTGGAGCGTTTCCCGGATCGCGATCTCGTCATCGAAATACGCGCCAACCGCATGCCGGACGGCGGCCTGGTCACGACCTTCACCGATATGACGCCGAGCGTCGCCGCCGCCGAGGCGCTGGAGCAGTCGAACGTCACGCTGGAGCGGCGCGTGCGCGAGCGCACGGAAGAGCTGACGCGCCTCAACGCCGAGCTTGGCCGCGCCAAGGCGGAGGCCGACGAGGCCAACATCTCCAAGACGCGCTTCCTCGCCGCCGCGAGCCACGACATCCTCCAACCGCTCAACGCCGCGCGTCTTTACGTCACCAGCCTGGTCGAGCAGCAGGGCCATGCCGAGGATCGTCTGGTCAGCAGCATCGATGCGTCGCTCGAGGCGGTGGAGGAGATTCTCAGCGTGCTTCTCGATATCTCGCGTCTCGATGCCGGCGCGATGAAGCCCGAGGTGGCGGCGTTCCCGGTCGGTGAAATGCTGCGCCAGCTCGAGGTCGAGTTCATGCCGCTGGCGCGCGCCAAGGGGCTCGACCTCACCTTCGTGCCCTGTTCGCTGGCGATCAAATCGGACCGGCGCCTGCTTCGCCGCTTGCTGCAGAATCTCGTCTCCAACGCCATCAAATACACCCCGCAGGGGCGGGTGCTGATCGGTTGCCGGCGTTTCCGCCGCCGGCTGCGGATCGAGGTCTATGACACCGGACTCGGCATTCCGCCGTCGAAACGGCGCGCCGTGTTCAAGGAGTTTCAGCGGCTCGATCAGGGCGCGCGCGTCGCGCGCGGGCTCGGCCTCGGCCTCTCCATCGTCGAGCGTATCGCGCGCGTTCTCGACCACAAGGTCGACATGCAGTCGGCGCTCGGGCGCGGCTCGCACTTCTGGGTCGATGTGCCGATCGCGTCGTCCGGCGCGCGTCTCGTGTCGCTGAGCGCGCCTAAGGCGGCCGACTCCGGAACGCTCTCCGGCATGACCGTCCTTTGCATCGACAACGAGCCGAAGATCCTCGAAGGCATGCAGATATTGCTCAGCGGCTGGGGCTGCCGGGTCTTGATCGCGCGGGACATGGAGACGGCGTTGTCGCAAGTGCAAGACGCCGGCGGACGGTTGAATGGCCTGCTGGTCGACTACCACCTCGATCATGGCAACGGGATCGAGGCGATCGCGGCGGTGCGCGCGCGAGCGGGCGCCGACCTCCCGGCGATCCTGATCACGGCCGACCGCAGTCCGCGCGTCCGGCAGGAAGCGCGCGCGAGCGGCGTCGTGCTGCTCAACAAGCCGGTGAAGCCGGCGGCGCTGCGGGCCTTGCTCGCGCAGTGGAGCGCGCAGCGCATCGCCGCAGCGGAATAAGGTTCTGCATCATGCCCGCACCCCGGCCTGGCCTTCGGCCAGCGCCGGTGCGGGAACGAAACCACGCGGCTTCACGTCCCCGTCTGCGGCCAGTTCCCGCTTTCGATCTTTGCGGCTGCGATCACCGCCTGCGTGCGGCTTTCGACGTTGAGTTTCTGCAGGATGGCGGAGACATGCGCCTTCACGGTCGCCTCCGACAGATTGAGCTCGAAGGCGATCTGCTTGTTCAGCATGCCTTCCGACAGCATCATCAGCACCCGCACCTGTTGCGGGGTGAGCGTGGCGAGCCGGGACACGACCTCCGCCGTCGCGACGTCGGTGCCGCCCTTGAGGTCGACATCGGGGGGCGTCCAGACGCCGCCCGCGAGAACGGCGCCGATCGCCGTGCGCATGGCGTCGATGCCCAAAGTCTTGGGGATGAAGCCCGAGGCGCCGAACTCCATGCAGCGGCGGATGACGCCCGCGTCTTCGTTCGCCGAAACGACGACGACCGGAACGGCGGGGTATTGCGCGCGCAGATACATCAGGCCCGAAAAGCCGCGCACGCCCGGCATCGACAGGTCGAGCAGCACAAGGTCGACGTCCGGCCCGCGCTCGAGCAGCGCGATCGCCTCGTCGAAGGCGCCGGCTTCGGAGATGTCGGCGTCGGCGAAAACGCTGGAAACGGCCGTGCGCAGAGCGCCGCGGAACAGCGGGTGATCGTCCGCGATGACCAGCCGATAGTGTGCCGACTCGTTCAACCAAGCGCCCTCGACCGCGGTTTCGCCCGCGTCAATGCGTATTTCCCTGGTTGTCGCGCTCCGGGTCAAGCCCCACTCCATCGAATCGACCGTCGCACGGCCCGGGTTCGCCGCCCACTCTACTTAGGTCGCACTGCGGCCGATGAATTGCAGGACGACCTCGCGGTCGTGCCGCCGCGCCCGGTGCTCGACCAGATAGATGCCTTGCCAGGTTCCGAGCGCCGCCCGCCCGTCGATCACCGGCACATGCAGGGACACGCCCGTGAGCATCGCTTTGACGTGGCTCGGCATGTCGTCCGGCCCTTCCGCCGTATGCGTCCATCCGGCGTCCTCCGGCGCCAATCGTCGCAGGGCCGATTTGAGATCGGTTTGAACGTCCGGGTCGGCGTTTTCCTGGATGGTGAGGGAGGCCGACGTATGCCGCACGAAAACGAACAGCGCGCCGTCGCCGGCGCCGACCCGCGTCAGGAAGGCGCGTGCCTCGCGCGTGATCTCGACGAAGCCTTCGCCCTTGGTCGCGACGGTCAGCGTATCGGTAGCGATCAGATCGGGACTGAAGCGCGAAGCGGATGGCACGGCCGCGCGAGCCTCAGCTTTTCTCTTTCTCGGCGTTCTTCTTGTCCATCTCGCGCTGCATGTTCTGCACCATGTCGACGAGCCGCCGCCAGATCTTCTCGAAGAAGGTCATGGCCCGGTCGATGTCGGCGTCGCTCGGCAGCTTTAGCGTCAGGTCGTCGTTCTTCGCGCTCGGCCGGTCCGGGCTTTGCGCTCCGCCCGGCAGCGCGATGCCGCGCGAGATCAGCTCGCGCTTGAGGGAGGCCGTCTCGTTCTGCAGGCGGCCGATCTCGGCCTCGAGCGCGGTGCGCTCGTCGGGCACGACCTGACAGGCCCAGCCGGCGGCGCGCTTGCTGCAAAGCGAGACATGGCCGGTGCGGCTGTCGAGCCGCAGCAGGCCTTCCGGAACCTGGTTGAAGGAATAGCGGCCGTTCTCGCTGTCCGGCGCGGGCTCCTGCGCGGAAGCGGGCGCCGCCGCGAGCACGATCGAGGTCAGCATCAAGGATGCAAAAAGGGCGCGTTTCATCACGGGCTCCATCAGCCAAGCCGTCCGGTACCGGAGGTATTCAGCGATTTGCGGCGACGCAATGGCATGACCCGATCGCGCGGCGCCGCCGGCGAGCCGGATCAGTCCTCGCGCTCCACCGCCCGCCAGCCGATATCGCGGCGGCAGAAGCCCTCCGGCCAGCGGATGCGGTCGATGGCGGCGTAGGCGCGTGCCTGCGCCTCGCGCACGCTCGGGGCGCTGGCGCAGACGTTCAGCACGCGCCCGCCGTTCGCCAGGATCCGCGCGCCGTCGCTCTTCGTGCCGGCATGGAAAATCTCCACGCCATCGACCGCCGCGGCGTCGGCCAGGCCCTCGATGCGCGATCCCTTGGCGTAGCCGCCGGGATAGCCTTGTGTCGCCATGACGACGCAAAGCGCGGCGTCCTTCGACCAGCGCAGGTCGAAATTCCTCAGTTGCCCGTCGCGCGCCGCCATCAGGCCGGGAAGCAGGTCGGAGGTCAGCCGCAGCATCAGCACCTGACATTCGGGGTCGCCGAAGCGCGTGTTGTATTCGATCAGTTTCGGGCCCTGGTCGGTGATCATCAGCCCGGGATAGAGGATGCCCTTGAACGGACATCCCATCGCCTTCATGGCGTGGATCGTCGGCAGGACGATCTCGTCCATCACCCGCTTCTCCATGGCCGCCGTCATCACCGGCGCGGGCGAGTAGGCGCCCATGCCGCCGGTATTGGGCCCCTTGTCGCCGTCGAAGACGCGCTTGTGGTCTTGCGCCGAGGCGAGCGGAATGGCCGTATCGCCGTCGCACAGCGCGAAGAACGAGGCTTCCTCGCCCTCAAGAAATTCCTCGACGACCACAGCCGCACCGGCCTCGCCAAGTCCGCCCGCGAACATCATCTCGATCGCGGCGTGGGCATCGGCTTCCGTTTCCGCGACCACCACGCCCTTGCCGGCGGCGAGACCATCCGCCTTGATGACGATCGGGGCGCCGCGCGCGGCCACGTAGGCCTTGGCGTCCGCTGGGTCGGTGAAGCGCTCGTAGGCGGCGGTCGGGATGCCGTTGTCGCGGCAGAGGTCCTTGGTGAAGCTTTTCGAGCCTTCGAGCCGCGCCGCCGCCCGCGTTGGGCCGAACGCCCTGATCCCGGCCGCCTCGAGGTCGTCGACGATGCCGGCGACCAGCGGCCCTTCCGGCCCGACCACGACGAAATCGACCTTGTTCGCCCGGCAGAAGGCGATGACGGCGCCGTGATCGGTGATGTCGAGCGGCGCGAGCTCGGCCACCTGCGCGATTCCGGCGTTGCCCGGCGCGCACCACAGCCGCGTCGTCAGCACGCTGTCGGCGATCTTCCAGGCCAGCGCATGTTCGCGGCCACCGGAGCCAAGAAGGAGCACATTCATGGACGAGAGCCGCCGCGGTGGAAAGGTGGACGGCGCGAGGTTTAGCATGCGACCGGGCCCCCGCAAGGTGAAGGCGCCCTTTCGCGCGGCTTGTCCAAGCCAAAGTGGGCAAACCAAATCGGGCCGCCGGGTCTGGACAAGGCGGCTGATGCAGCGCATGCAGCAGGCCGCCCGCGCCACCGAGGGAAGGAATGCCCGAAGCCGTTCGCGTCAACAGTCCCGAAGTCACCGTTTCGGAGCTCTCCGCGTCGCTCAAGCGCACGCTGGAGGACGCTTACGGCTATGTCCGCGTGCGTGGCGAGCTTGGCAAGGTCAGCTACCACTCGAACGGGCATGTCTATTTCGACCTGAAGGACGAGCGCGCCTGCATCGCCGGCGTCGTCTGGCGCAGCACCGCCGGGCGCATGAAGCTCAAGCTCGAGACGGGCCTCGAGGTGGTCGCGAGCGGACGCATCACCACCTATGCCGGCCGCTCGCAGTACCAACTGATCGTCGAGTCGGTCGAGCCGGCGGGCCTCGGCGCGCTGATGGCGCTGCTCGACGAGCGCAAGCGCCGCCTTGCCGCCGAGGGTGTGTTCGACGAGGCGCGCAAGCAGTTGCTGCCGTTCCTTCCGCAGGTGATCGGCATCGTCACCTCGCCGACCGGCGCCGTCATCCGCGATATTCTGCATCGCTTGGCCGACCGCTTCCCGCGCCGCGTGATCCTGTGGCCGGTGCGCGTGCAGGGCGACGGTTCGGCCGAGGAGGTCGCCGCCGCCATTCGCGGACTCAACGCCATTGACGGCAAAGGCGGTCTGCCGGCGCCGGACCTCATCATCGTCGCGCGCGGCGGCGGCTCGCTGGAGGATCTCTGGTCGTTCAACGAAGAGATCGTGGTGCGCGCGGCAGCCGAGAGCCTGATTCCGCTCATATCCGCGATCGGCCATGAGACCGACGTGACCTTGATCGACTTCGCCGCCGACCGGCGTGCGCCGACGCCGACCGCTGCGGCGGAGATCGCGGTGCCGGTGCGCGCCGAGCTCATGGCGCAGGTCGATGCGCTGTCGCGGCGCACGCGCACGGCGTGGCTGCGCGCTGTCGAGACTCGCCGCAAGGATGTGCGCGCGGCGGCGCGCGCCTTGCCCACCGCCGACCGGTTGCTTGGCGAGCGCCGTCAGCGGCTCGACGGCTTGGCGGCGCGGCTCCCGCGAGCGCTGAAAGCCAACGCGCAGGTCCACCGGGCCGCGTTGACGAAGGCGACGACACGGCTCGCGCGCCACACGCCGCATGCGCAACTCGTGCGCCAGCGTGACGGCGTGCAGGCGCGCGCAGTGCGGGCGGAGCAGGCGTTCCGCATCGCCGTGGCGCGGCGCCGCGATCGTTTGAGCAGCGTCGGCGAGCGGCTTGCCGCCGCCGCGCGCGCCAACCGTGCCGCCCATGCGGCGAGGCTCGCGCGAGACCGCGCTCTGCTCGGCGTTCTCTCCGATCGCGCGCAGCGCGCGATGCTTGCCGCGATCGATCGGCGTTGGAGTGCGCTCGAGCGCGCGGCGGGGCTCCTCGCCGCGTTTTCCTATCATGGCGTGTTGGAGCGCGGCTTTGCGCTTGTGCGTGACACGGAGGGTCATCCCGTCCGCTCGGCACGCGCCGTCACGCCAGGCGCCGCGCTCGATATCGAGTTCGCTGACGGCCGCGCCGCCGCCATCGCGACAGGCGAGGGCGTGCATGCGGAAGCGGCGCCCGCCCCCTTGCAGCGCCCGCGTCGCAAGCCGCGCGGCGCGGCGCCGGGCCAGGGAAGCCTGTTTTAAATTCGATGCCGGGGCCGCGCTCCGTCGCCGTCCCCGATGGTCGTGGCGGCATGGTGCCGGCTATGCGCCTTGCCGTTCAATGCGAGAACCAGGCACTGACGCGCTGAATGGCGTCAGCGCGCGCCGCCTCGTTGGTGCCGATATGCGCGTGCCCCGCGCCGTTCGCGGTGTAAGCCAGTCCGCGGCGCTCGCGCAGCGGCATGTTCGGTTGGTCGAAGCCGTGATAGGCGCCGGGATAGAGCTTGATTTCCACCCGCGCGCTGCGGCCGCGCGCGTCGGCGATCATCCCTTCGCAGGCATCGGGAGGCGTCCAGTCGTCGGCCGCGCCGATCAGGACGAGCGTCGGCACCCGCGCGCTCCAGCCGGCATTTCGCGGCTGACGGCATCCGGGATAGAAGGCGACGGCGGCGCGAAAGTCCGGATAGCGGTCGTCGAGCTGCAACGGACGCCGGACCGTCCATAGCGTCGTCGAGCCGCCGTTCGACCATCCCATGAGATAGACACGGTCCGCTTTCGTCCAAGGCTGCTTTTGCAGCCAGCGACGCGCGGCGAAGGCGTCACGGGTGCGTTCGCGCCGGGGTCTGACCTGGCGGCTCCGCGTGGTGCATTGCGACCCGAGGTGCCGCGAGCCGAAGCTGTCGGGAAAGAGGACGGCGTAGCCGGCGGCGGCGAGCCTTTCGCCCCAGTCGCGATAGATACGCCGCGTCTGGCCCGCGCGCGTCGTCAGGCCGGCGCATCCATGCAGCGCGACGATGACGGGGAAGGGACCATTGCCTGCGGGTTTGAAGAGCTCGCCGTGTATCGTGCCTTCTCCGCTGGGAAATTCGACCGTTTCCGTCGCCGCGGCAGCGTTGAAAGCGAACAGGCCGAAAAGCAAGACGAGCCAAGCGCGCATGGCCGTTGCTCCGTTGGAGTGGCGCGCCTTGATACCACAGAAACAGCCGCGCGGCATGGCGGCCCGACGCCCGGGCGGTTTAAAACCGGTCGAGAACGAACTATGTTGTGGCGGTTCCCAGATCGCCAATGCGAGGCCGAGGAGACGCGGGTGCTGAATCGTTATGAACGTCCTTCCCCCATGGCCGGGGAGGCGGAGGTCCGGTTTCTCGACGGCGATTTCCGCGTGATCAGGCCGGGCGCGTTTGTACGGTGCGCGGTGACCAATGTTCCGATTCCGCTGGAAGAATTGAAATATTGGAGCGTCGATCTGCAGGAAGCCTACGCAACCCCGGAGGCGGTGAAGCGCCGCTTCTTCGAAGCGGCTTCCGACAAAACCGTTTAATCCTTCACGGTGCGGAGCGCGCCGCGATGCGTTCCGTCACATAGCGCGCGACATCGTCCGGCGCTGCGAATGCGAGCGTGACCGGGAGTGTCCGCGCGTGGCGCGCCAATTCGCCGACAGGCCCGTGCGTCGTCAGCCGGGCGGCATCCTTTTCCGTCGTCAGCAAGGTGAGCGTTTCGCGCGCGGCATCGTCCAGCAGGCGCCGGGCTTCGTCCGCCGTGTAGCGATGGTGGTCCGGGAAGCTGCGTCGCACCGGAGCCTCGATGCCGACGGCGGCGAGCGTGCGGAAGAATTTTTCCGGGTCGCCGATGCCGGCGAAGGCGAGAAAGCGTTTCCCCGCGAGCTGGGCGACGGCCGTCTCGTCCGGACGCAAGGCCGCGCGGAAGACCGATAGCCCCGCCGCTTCGGCTTGCGTCGCGACGGCGTCGCTCCGCGCGGTCCGGTCGCCGACCACGAGCAGCGCCTGCGCGGCGGCGAGTTGCGAGGGAAGCGGCGCGCGCAGGGGGCCAGCCGGCACGACTTTGCCGTTGCCGACGCCGCGCGTGCCGTCGACGACGAGAAACGACAAGTCCTTGAGGAGCGACGGATTCTGGAATCCGTCGTCCATGACGATGACCGTCGCGCCTTGGCCGTGGGCTTCGCGCGCGCCGGCGGCGCGGTCGTGCGAAACGACGGTGGGAAAACGCCGGGCGAGCAGCAGCGCCTCGTCACCGACGTCGCCCGCGTCGTGGACGGTTGCGTCGACGCGGACCGGGCCGGCGAGCCGCCCGCCGTAGCCGCGCGTCAGGATGGCGGGGCGATGCCCATGCCGCGTGAGCATGTCCGCTATCGCAAGCGCGGTCGGCGTCTTGCCGGCGCCGCCGACGGTGGGATTGCCGATGCAGATCACGGGAACCTGCGCCCGCTCGCCGGGTCGCGTCATCCGACGTTGCGCGACACTGCCGTAAGCCCACGATAGCGGCGCCAGCAGCGCGGCTTCGATTCCCACCTTCCGCCACCAGAAAGACGGCGCCTGCATGCGTCTACCGATGTTCGAGACGAAGCTGCATCAGATACGGCTCGAGCGCGGCGAGGGTTCGATTGCGCGCGCCGCCCAACTCCTCGACCGTGCGCCGCGCCGCGTCGGCGACCGCCTCGCGCGAGACGGAATCCTTCAGCCATGCGCCGAGCCGCAACGCCAGCTTGCCGCCGTCTTCCACTTCCGTCGCGCCGGACGCGCGATCGAGCTCGCCGTAAATCTCGGCGAAATTCCACACATGCGGGCCGTGAACGATGGCGCTGCCGAGCTTCGCCGCCTCGATCGGATTCTGCCCGCCGTGACGGACGAGCGATCCGCCCATGAATACGATCGGCGCCAAGCGATAGAAGAGCCCGAGTTCGCCGATCGTGTCGGCGACGTAGATATCGGTATGTTCGGCGGGCAGCTCCGCCTGCGAGCGCGAGGCTGAATGCAGCCCCGCCACGTAAGCGATCTCGGCGATGCCCGGGCCGCGCTCCGGATGCCGTGGCGCGATCACTGTCAGCAAGCCCGGGAAACTCTGCCGCAGCCGCCGATGGGCGTCGATGATGACCTTCTCCTCGCCCGGATGCGTCGAGGCGGCGGCGATCATCGGCCGTCCTGCGACGACGTTCTCGAGCATGGCGAGCGCGTTCGGATCGGCCGGCGGCGCCGGAACGTCGAGCTTGAGGTTGCCTGTCGTCGCGATGCGCGGCGCGCCGAGCAGGCTGTAGCGCTCGGCGTCGGCGAGCGACTGCGCGAGACAGAGGTCGAAGTGGCTCAGCAGCGCCTTGATCGTCCCCGGCATCCGCTGCCAGCGCAGGAAAGAGCGTTCCGAGACGCGCCCGTTGACGAGGATGAGCGGGATGTTTCGTGCAGAGCTCGCGGCGATGAGATTCGGCCAGAGATCGGATTCCGCGAACAGTGCCAGATTGGGACGCCAGTAGTCGAGGAAACGCGTGACGAAGCGCGGCGCGTCGAAGGGAACGAATTGATGGATCGTTCCGGGCGGCAGGCGATATTCGGCAAGGCGCGCCGACGTCACCGTGCCGGAGGTGACCAGGACGTTGAGGCCGCGGGCGTGGATTTGCTCGACCAGCGGCACGATCGCCAGCATCTCGCCGACGCTCGCGCCGTGGATCCAGACCAGAGGGCCGCGCGGGCGTGGCAGGTCGGTCTCGCCGCGGCGCTCGGCGACGCGATCCGCCGCTTCCTTTCCTCGCCGCAGGCGCGTCGAGATCAGAAGCGGGACGAACGGCATCGCGGCGCGCGTGAAGCGCCGATAGGTCCGCAGGGCGAATGTCGGCCGCTCAGGCACTCGCCGCGTCTCCCTTTTTGGCGTCGGCCAAGGCGTAGGCCCGAACCGTCGCCGCGTTGAGCGATGCCTCGACCGCCTGGCGGTAGAGCTCCAGCGCCGCGTCGTCGGCATCTTGTGGAACGCGAATCGGTTCGCCAAGCACGATCGCGCCGCGGCTGAAGGGAAGATTCACAACCGAACGGTCCCAATTGTCGAGAGTGTAGCGCCGGCTGGTCGCGATCCCCACGGGATAAATCGCGCGACCGGAGCTGCGCGCCAGGAGCACGATGCCGCGTCCGGCGACGCGCGCCACCTTCGGCACGTCGGCGGTCGTGACCACGTTCCACCCGTCCGCCAGCGCGTCGCGCATCGCGACGAAGGCGCGTACGCCGCCCTTGCGGTCGAAGCGGCCGTCATGATCGCCCGACCCGCGAATCGTGCCCATGCCGAGATGCTCGGCGGCGATGGCATTGAGCGTGCCGTCGCGATGCGAGGAGATCAGCGCCTTCGCGCGATAGTCCGGGCGCCGCATGAACGGCCCCATGAAATGCTGTCCGTGCCACAGGGTGATGATCACCGGCAGGTCGGGCGCGAGACGTTCGTGCAAGTCGGCTGGCTCGAGCACGAAACGGCTCGTCTTCCACACGGCGCGTAGATACAGCGCCATGCCGAAGCCGACCGCTTCCTGAAACCAGCCGGCATCCCGGAGTCGTTTGAGCGCCATGAATCACGGGTCCGAAGGTCTCTGTGAGCTGTTCTGCGGCGAAGCATCGGAGTGCTGCTTTGCGGACGCGGATGACATCGTGTCTCGTTTAGTTGCGAATGGTGGGGTCGCGGCGAAAGCCGTCACAGTGAATCACTGACAGCGAGTCCCCGGCAAGGGATCACTGCAGGTTGATGCGCCGGTCTTGCACAAGCTGCATGAGCATGGCGTGACGGGCGTTTGACGCCGCCACGAGCGCACCGTGCATCGGATTGGGGCGATTGTAGGTCGGCGCGGCGCCGTCGAAAGCGGTCAGGCGGCCGCCGGATTCGTGGACGATGAGATCGGCGGCGGCGAGGTCCCAGTCATGGCTGTTGGGTCCGGCAATTCCGACATCGATCGTGCCTTGGGCGACGCGCGCGATCCGTAGAGCCAGCGAATGCACTTTGGGCAGCGGCGTGATGCCGAACGCGGCCAGCGCGTCGAGCCGGGGCTTTGGCCCGGCCGTGCGAGCGCCCTCGAGACTTTCGCCTTTTGCCCGCAGCCGCCTGCCGTTGAGCGTCGCCCCGCCTCCGGCGGTCGCCAGAAAGAGATTGTCCTCCGCCGGCGCGAACAGCGCCGCCGCCCTCGGCCGGCCGGCCTCGACCAACGCGACGGAAACGGCCCAGTCGGTCTTTCCCGCGATGAAGGCGCGCGTGCCGTCGATCGGATCGACGATCCACACGGCGGAGTGTTCCAGGCGCACGGGCTCGTCGACGCTTTCCTCCGAAAGCCAGCCGACGGCGGGCGCGAGTTTGGAGAGCCGCGCTCGCAGCATCTCGTCGACGGCGATGTCGACCTCGCTGACCGGCGAGTCGGCGCCCTTGGTCCACGTCTTGAATGTCGAACGAAACTTCTGCAGTGCCAGGACGCCCGCTTCGCGCGCGGCGGCTTCGAGGGCGGCCGTGATGGCCGCGGCGTCGATCGCGCAATCAGTTGCCCGCAATGGTCAGTCCTTCCACGCGCACCGTCGGGGCGTTGGTGCCATAGCGGAATTGCAGATCGTCGGCCGGCTCGAGGCTACGGAAGATGTCGTTGAGATGCCCGGCGATGGTCACCTCGCTCACCGGATAGGTGATCGCGCCGTTCTCGATCCAGAAGCCGGCGACGCCGCGGCTGTAGTCGCCGGTGACGATGTTGACGCCCATGCCGATCAGGTCGGTGACGTAGAGGCCCTGCGCGATCTCGCCAATCAATTGGTCGCGCGTCTTGCTGCCGGGAGAGAGATGCAGATTGCTGGCGCCCGGCGACGGCGCGGACGAGACGCCGCGCTGCGCGTGTCCGGTGGTTTGCAGGTTGAGTTCGCGCGCGGTCGCACAGTCGAGAATCCACGATTGCAGCACGCCGTCCTCGACCAGCGCGAGGCGCTTGCCGGCGACGCCCTCACCGTCGAACGGGCGCGAGCGTAGCCCGCGCGGGCGCAGCGGGTCGTCGATGATGCTGACGCCCGGCGCGAAGATGCGCTCGCCGCGCTTGTCCTGCAGGAAGCTCGTGCGCCGCGCGATCGAGGCCCCGTTGGCCGCGCTGGCGAGATGCCCGACGAGCGAGCCGGCAAGGCGTGAATCGAACACGACCGGGATGCGGTGGGTCTTCACCTTGCGCGGGTTGAGCCGCGCCACCGCGCGCTCGCCGGCGGTGCGCCCGATGCTCTGCGGGTCGCGCAGATCGCTCGCGTGCGGCGCCGAAGCGTAATCGTAGTCGCGCTCCATGCCGGTGCCCTCGCCGGCGATCGCCATCATGCTGAGCGAATGGCTGGAGCCGAGATAGGCGCCGTGAAAACCGTGGCTCGTCACCAGAACCATGCCGCCGATGCCGGCGCTGGCGGAGGCGCCGCCGGATTTCGACACTCCGGAGATGGCGAGGCCGGCTTGCTCGGCCTCACGCGCCCGCGCCTCGAGTTGTGCCACCGCGGGCATGTCGGGATCGAGCAGGTCGAGGTCGGCGATCTGCTTGGCCAGAAGGCTTGCGTCCGCGAGCCCGGCGAATTCGTTCTCCGGTGCGACGCGCGCCATCGCGACCGCCCGTTCCGCCAGCGCCGGGATGGCCTCCGGCGAGAGGTCGTTCGTCGAGATTACGGCCTGGCGCTGTCCGACCAGAACGCGCAGACCGAGGTCGTCGCTCTCGGAGTTTTCGGTTTCCTCGACCACGCCGTCGCGAACCTCGACGGAGAGCGCGCTCGCGCGCACCGCCACGGCGTCGGCGGCGTCCGCGCCGGCGCGCCGCGCCGCGTCGACGAGACGCTCCGCGAGCGCCGTCAGTTTCGATTGATCGAGAAGGGAAATCGTGGTCGTCACGTCCTTCGTTTAGGCTGTGCCTGTTCCTCTGACAAGGCCGGGGCCACGCACCCCCATACCCCTAATGCAACGAAAAATTACGCAAGTCCCGAAAGCTCTCGTCAATCATGCGAGACGAGGAAGCCGCTGATACAAGCGGTTAACCGAAGAAATTAAGCCGATCCGAAAGGCTCTCTGGCATGCTCCTCCCATAACCCGGCGAAAAGTCTGGGCAGGGAGTTTAAATTGAGGCGTCAAACGATACTCGGCGGGGAAGCCCCCGCTGGGTCGGGCTGCCACGCGCGGCTCGATCCGCTCGCGCTGCCCGTCCGCTTCACGGCGCAAGACGCCGTCGCGGACGGGCAAGTGCGCCAGGTCGAACTCGATCATGCCAGGATGCGCGTGCGCCGTTCGGTGCGCGGCATGACCATCAGCGTCAACGTTCCGGTCGCCAATTTTCTCGGTGTGGCAGTGCGTCGCCTCGGCGAGGGATGCGGCGAAGCCGTGTCCATCTGTCTGGAGCATCGCGATCCGGCGCTCTCGACGACGGTTTTCGAGGCGCCAGAGAATTGCGACATTGAGGCTGAATGGCAGCTATGGGCGCGCGTGCTCGGCCTGCCGCTCCTGGTCGACGAAGGCGGCGCGCTGCGCGAGCCGTTCCCGCGCATGGGCGGCGTGCGCGTCGGCGCTGTCGGTCAGCGCCGGCGGCGGCGTAATGCCATCAAGCGGCGGCGCTCCACCATGGTGCTGCGCCGGCGGGCGTGCCCGCGGCAGGAAATGCCGGTGATCCGCGGCGAGCGCGAGATCATCGCGCGGAACTGACTATGCGAGCCAGGCCCGCGCCGCCGCGTCGCAAACGAGCGCGGCAAAGAGGATCAGCCCGGCGTCGCGGTTCGACTTGAAGACGGCGAGACACTGCGCCGGGTCGTCGATGTCGAGCCGCGCGATCTGCCAGGCGAGATGCGCGGCGAAAAGGGCGAGCCCGACATACGCGATGATGCCGGCATTCGCCGTCGCGAAAGCGGCGGCGAACAAAACGACGGCCGCGGCATAGAAGGCCGCGAGCATCGGCTTGGTGCGTTCGGCGAACAGCCGCGCCGTCGATTTGACGCCGACCAGGGCATCGTCCTCGCGGTCCTGATGGGCGTAGATCGTATCGTATCCGATCACCCACATGATCGAGCCGGCGTAGAGCAGCAGCGCCGGCGTATCGAGGCTGCCGAAGGCGGCGGCCCAGCCCATCAATGCGCCCCAGGAGAAGGTGAGGCCGAGCGTGATCTGCGGCCACCAGGTGATCCGCTTCATGAACGGGTAGATCGCGATCAAGGCGAGCGAAGAGACGCCGACGCCGATGGCGAAGCGGTTGAAGGTCAGGAGGACGGCGAAGCCGGCCAGCGCCTGCAGCACGAGGAAGACGGCGGCGGCCTTCGGCGTGACCTGCCCGGACGGGATCGGCCGCGAGCGCGTGCGCTCGACGAGCCCGTCGAGATTACGGTCGACGAGATCGTTCCAGGTGCATCCGGCCCCGCGCATCGCTATGGCGCCGACCGCAAAGAGGACGACGTGCCAGAGGTTGGGCAGCGCCGAATGGCCATAGACAGCGGCGAGCGCCGCCGACCACCAGCAGGGGATGAGAAGGAGCCAGGCTCCGATCGGCCGGTCGGCGCGGGCGAGACGCAGATACGGCCGCGACGGCGCCGGCGCCAGATGGTCGACCCAATTGCCGGTCGAATCCGCGACCTGGCCGGCCGTCGTGCTCATTGCTGCAGCGAATTGCCGCTCAGCGTGCCGAAGATGCCACTGGGTTTGGAGTTGCTGGGAGCGGCGACGGGGCGGTTGGTGCCAAGCGCGTCGGCAAGTCCCGGGCCCGCGGGCAGCGCGCGCGGCGCCGCGGCGACCTTACAGGCCTGCCCACGCAGCTTGAGGCTGTGGACGTGGCTTTGCTTGACCTGATTAAGAGCGTCCGGAGGGAAGCCGCACCACGAGGCATTGTCCTCGAGATACTTGATGAATTTCGCCTCGGCCGCTGTGAATGTCTTGAGGCGGCTACAGATTTCTTCCGGACCCTTCTTCGCGTCGATCGCCGCCTTGACGGCCTTGCCGGTCGTCTCGACCGGCGCGCGGGCGGCGTTGACCTCGTTCATGCACGGGACTTGGGCATGGGCGGGAAGGACGGTCCAAGTGGCTGACGCGAGCGCGAGCGCGGCGGCAACCGGGACGTGAGACATAAGGAGACGCGGCATGGAGGTTAAAAATCTCCCGCTGGGAACGATCATGCGATGCAGCTTCTCTATACAACACCTGGGGAATTCGGCGACAACGCGGCAAAGGCGCGCGCGCGTGCGGCCAACTTTTACCGAAATCGGTTCGCCCTTGTTCAGGATCATGCACACGCGATGGTTTCCGAAATGCTGACACGGCGCGCTTTCGTCCGGGGGCGCCATGCCCGCCTATGATTTTACCGGTATCCGTCTCTTCGTCGAGGCGGCGTTGGCGGCCGGCGCGACGGTCCCGCTCGGGAAGGCGCAAAGTCATTACCTTCTGCAGGTGATGCGCCTGCAATCTGGGGCCGAGGTGCTCGTTTTCAACGGGCGGGACGGGGAGTGGCGCGCGCGGCTCGAACCGGCCGGGAAGAAGGCCGCGGGGCTGGCGGTGGCCGCGCAAACCCGTCCCCAGCCGCCGCCGAACGACCTGCATTACCTGTTTGCGCCGCTGAAGCATGCCCGTCTCGACTACATGGTGGAAAAGGCGGTCGAAATGGGCGCGTCGCGGCTGCAGCCGGTTTTGACCCGCCATACCCAGGTCGCTCGCGTCAATTTGGAGCGTATGCGCGCCAACGCGATCGAGGCGGCGGAGCAATGCGGCGTGCTCGCTGTGCCGGAAATCGGCGAGCCCACACCGCTGTCGGCGGCGTTGGCGGCATTCGCCCCGGACCGCCTGCTGATCTTCTGCGACGAACGGGCGGACGTCGCCGATCCCATGGCGGCGCTGGCGGCCGCCCGCGAGGCTAATCCAACGCCGCTTGCGGTGTTGATCGGGCCGGAGGGAGGCTTCTCGCCGGAAGAACGTGCCGCGCTGCTGCAATGGCCGCGGGTCGTCCGCCTGGCGCTCGGTCCGCGGATTTTACGGGCGGACACCGCGGCCGTCGCTGCTTTGGCGCTGGTGCAGGCGGTGCTTGGCGACTGGCGCCGCGAATAAAGACCGCCCGAACGTATCAGCCGTCGCGGCGCGGTCCCCACGGCGATGGAGGCCCCGGGGGCGGGTGCGGCCCCCACGGCCCCGTCTGTCCTCCGGTCGCGAGCGGCGACTGGCCCGGCAGGAAAGCGCCATCCGGCCGCGGGCTTTCGGAGGAAGCCCCCGGCGGCGCATCCGCGGGCGGCTCTGCCTCCTGCGCCGGGTCCGGGAGCGCCAGCACGCCGGGATCGTGTCCGCCGGCGAAGCGGACGAGCGCGTCGACGCGGCGCTGGATCGAAGGATGTGTCGCGAACAGATCGACGAAGCCGGAGCGCGGATTGTCGACGCACATTTCCATCACCGCCGAAGGCGCGGATTGCAACTCGCCGCGTCCTTCGATCTTGCGCAGCGCCATGATCATCGCGTCGGGATTTTTCGTCAGTTCGACCGCGCCGGCGTCGGCGAGATATTCGCGCGATCGCGACAGCGCGAAGCGGATCACCAGCGAGAGAATCCAAGCAAGCGCGATCAGCGCCAGGGCGATGACGATGGCGATGACCGCGCCGCCGGAGCCCTTGCCGTCGCTATCGCTATTGCGCGAGCGGCGGGACCATCCGCCCGGACGCGCCGAGCCGCCGGCGTTGAACATGATGCGGAAGACCATTTCGGCGACGAATCCGATCACGCCGGCGATGATCAGGGCGATCACCAGCAGGCGCACGTCGCCGTTGCGGATATGGGTGAGCTCGTGGCCGAGCACCGCCTCGATTTCCGCGTCGTCGAGACGCTCGAGAAGCCCGCTGGTCACGGTGATGGCGTACTGCTTCGGATTCATGCCGGAAGCGAAGGCATTGAGCGCCGGGTCGTCCGCGACCTTCAACCGCGGCATCGGGATGCCGCGCGAGATGCAGAGGTTCTCGAGCAGGTTATAGAGGCGCGGCTCCTCCTTGCGCGTCACCTCGTGGCCGCCGGTCACCAGGTCGATCAGGGCTTGGTGAAACCTGTAAGCGATGGCGATCCAGATGATCGTGCCGATGGTCGCGAGCGGCGCGGCGACGACCGTGTCGTGCAAGGCTTGCCGCACGAGCCAGTCGGCCGACGCGTCGACCGTCAGCGCGCGCGCCAGCAGCGCGCCGGCAAACACCATGATATAGACGAGGAAGAACAGGCCGACGATGAGAAACGCCGACCGCACGCGGTTGGCGCGGATGTGCGTGTAAAGCCCGTAGGCCTGTTCCATGGCCTATCCCTCTTTCACCTTCGCCCTTGTCGGGAGAGGGAAGAAAGGTCGGCACCCATACGGATGCCGCGTCAGAATTTGACTTGCGGCGGCTGCTCCATCGTCGTGCGCGTCTCTCCGAGATCGAAGAATTCGCGGCGAGAGAAGCCAAGCGAGGCGGCGAACAGCGCCGCGGGGAATTGCTCGATCCCGGTATTATATTCCTGCACGGCGTTGTTGAAGAAGCGGCGCGACGCCGCGATCTTGTTCTCGATGTCGCTGATCTCGCTCTGTAACTGCTGGAAATTCTGGTTCGCCTTGAGGTCGGGATAGGACTCGGACAGCGCGAACAGTTGGCGAAGCGCGCCGGTCAGTTGGTTTTCCGCGGCCGAGACCTGCGCGGGGCCCTGCGCGGTGATGGCGGCGTTGCGCGCCTGGATCACCGCCTCGAGGGTGCCGCGTTCGTGCGCCGCGTAGCCTTTCACCGTTTCGACCAGGTTCGGAATGAGGTCGTGGCGCTGCTTGAGCTGCACGTCGATATCGGCGAACGCCTGGTTCACGCGTTGCCGCATGGCCACGAGGCCGTTGTAGATGAAGATGACCCAGAGAACGAGGACGACGAGGACGCCAAGGACGATCAAGGCGGTCGAGGACATGGGGCGGCTCCTTAGATGCGCGTGAGCGTAACCTTTTCGAAAACCGGCGTGCAGTTCTCCCGGCTATGACCGTCGACCGTACCATAATACGGAGGAAACATATGCGTGGGAGCCGAATTTAAACAAGATCTCATGCTCTTTAGCGGATCGGCTTAAGCCGGCCGCAACGGATCGCGTTTAACATAAATCCGATCGATGCACGCTTGGAGGCGTGCCATGGCGGACAGCAGAACCCCCGAACGTCGTAGCGAGCCACGCCCGCGGGCGTTGAAGGCCGCGCGGTTGATCTTCAATCATCGCTCTTCGGTCATGAGTTGCACGGTGCGCAATCTCTCGACAAAGGGCGCCAAGCTGATCGTCGATTCCCAGGTCGGCCTTCCGAACACCTTCGAATTGGTCTTCGAAGCCGGCGGTGAAACGCGGTCGTGCCGGGTGATCTGGCGGCGCGACGGCGAGGTCGGCGTCACCTTCGTGAAAGCCGAGACGTAGGAGCCGGCGCCGCCGGACTCTTTCTTAACTGTGGCGGTTTGCGATTGATGGCCGGCGAAATCAGCGCCGCAGCAAGGGAGAGCGCGGCTCGGTCGTGACGCGCGGCGCCTGATCCAGCGTGAGAGAAGACCGTTTCTTCAGCAGCGTGAAACGGTCGGGATCGAGGCCCGCAAGCGTCGGCGAGGCGACCGGCTCGTCCATCGCGCCGCCGTCGAGGTCGGCGCTCCAATCGTCGGGCTTGGCTTTGTTGCTCATTGTCGAGCCGCGCCACCGCTCGACGACGGAAGCGATGAAATCCTCATGCACGCCGCGGCCCGAATCCATGCGCGCGTTGTTGACCGCCTCGCTGGACGGAACAAGGCCGCCGGTCAGTTCGGCGAACTTGAGACGCGTAGGCAATGCGACGCCTTCGCCGAAGGCGAACACCTCGCGCGTTCCGAGCGAGGGCAGGAACGCCAGCAGGTTCGCCGCCGCGTCCGACACCGCGGCCCGCACGATCGCCTGGTCGCGGTCGTTCGCCAGCCGCATGGTGAACAGCGTGCTGCACTGAGAGAGGATCGTGGCGTCGAGCTCGGCGGGGCGTTGGGTCACGAGGCCGAGATAAACGCCATATTTGCGGCCTTCCTTGGCGATGCGCGACACGGCACGGCGCGTCGGGCCGAAGCCGATCGAGCGATCGGCCGAGGCGTAGCGGTGCGCTTCCTCGCAGACGAAGAGCAGCGGCACCGCGCCGTCGCTCCATAGCCCGAAGTCGAACGCCATGCGGCAGAGCACTGACACGACGGAATCGACGACCTCCGCCGGGAAGCCAGCGAGCTGCATGATCGTCATCGGTTTGCCGTTCGGCGGCAGGCGGAACAGCGTGCTCAGCACCTCGCCCATGGTGTCGCCGCCGACATTGGCGTTCTCGAACATGAAGCTGTAGCGCGGATCGTTGCGCACCGTTTCGATGCGCGTGATCAGCCGGTTGTATTTCATTCGCGACGAGCGGTTTTCAAGCTTGCCCATGCGCTCGTCGATCAGCGCCACGAGGTCGGCCAGCCGGTACGGGACGGGGGTGTCGATGGTGAAGCCGCTGGTCCGCGTCTCGTGCTTCTTGATCGTCACCCTGTCGGAGGCGCTGTTGCGGTATTGCGTGTAGGCGCTCTTGGCGAGCGGGATCACTTCCGAGAGGATTTCGACTTCTTCGTCGACGCCGGGGCGGCCGCCGAAGAACACATCGACCACCTCCTCGAAATTGAACAGCCAGAACGGCAGCTTGAGATTGCGTGGATTGAGCACCTGCGCGCGGTCACCGAAGCAGCGGCCGTACTCGTTGTGCGCGTCGATGAGGAAAACGCGCAGGTCCGATCGCGCGGCGAGGATTTGCTGGAGGATCAGTGCGACGCCGCTCGACTTGCCGACGCCGGTCGTGCCGAGAATCGCGAAATGCTTCGTCAGCATATCTTTCAGGCTGATATAGGCCGGAATGGATTCATCCTGCAGGATGTGCCCGATGTCGATCGTGTCCTTGCTTGCGATCTCGTAGATCAGGCGCAGTTCGCGGCTGGTGATGATCGCGGCCGGGTCGCCGATCACCGGATAGTCGGTCACGCCGCGCTGGAACTTGGCGGCGCCGCCTTCGACGTCCTTGATCTCCCCCATCAGGTCGAGGCGGGCGGTCGCGTAGTAGCCCTGCTCGCGCGCGACCCCCAGGGTCTGGATCGAGACGTCGGTGATCACGCCGACGAGAAGCGATTTGCCGCTGCGGACGACAAGAAACTGGCCGACGGTCGCGCGACCCTCCTCGGAGATGTTGTCGCCGCGCGGAGCAAGGAGCCCGATGCTCGCCTGCGAGCCATTGACGGAGAGAACCCGTCCCAGGGGCTCTCTTGCCGGCGCGTGGCTCTGCGGATGAAGGTGCCCGTCCAAAGATTAGCCTCCACCTCCGATGACGGCGCGAAAGTCCGGGCGCCGCCGTTCCGAAGGTTCCCGGAGGTTCTTACCGCACGGTCTCCCTCCATTCCGTTAATGCCGGGCGCGGCAGTTTAAAAATTGATGCGGTTGGACGAGGCGGGACGCGGGAGGGAATACGGGCGGGCACGAGAACCTTAACAAGATGCAAAAAAGAAACCCGCCGAGGAGTTTTCCTGGGCGGGCATCTGTGCCGGGCATCTGTGGCTGGCATCTGTGTCTGCCACCCGACCTCACCGCGCCTCCCAGTACATCCGTGGTAAAGCTGCAGTCGAAGCGTCGGGCGACTGACAAAGCCAATATAGGCGCGGATCGTGACGATTCAATGAACGGGCCGGAAATAGTCGGCCGTGAAGTAGAACGGCCGGGCAAGCCTGTTATCCCGCAAGCGGCGGGATGGGGCGCGGTTTGCCGTCGTCGTCGATGGCGACGAAGGTGAAGGTGGCGTCGGTGACCTTCTCGCGGAAGTTCTTCTGGAAGCGCCGCGCCCACGCTTCGATATGGATGCGCATCGAGGTGCGTCCGACGCTTTCCACCTCGGTGTAGACGCACAGCACGTCGCCGACGGCGACGGGGCGGATGAAGGTCATCCCCTCGACCGCGATGGTGACGACGCGGCCCTGCGCGCGCTCGACGCCGGCGATGCCGCCCGCCTGGTCCATGCGCGACATCACCCAGCCGCCGAAGATGTCGCCGTTGGCGTTGGTGTCGGCCGGCATCGCGATGGTGCGCACGGTGAGGTCGCCGCGCGGCTCGCCGCCGCCGACGGAGACGGTCGGCGGCTTCTTCCTGGTTTCGGGCTTCTGCGGCGCGGACATTGGCGGATTCCCCCTGAGCCGGTCATTCCGGCAGCGGCACCTTGGTTTCGTATTTCACGCGCGAGAGATTGAAGCTCGTGCGGAAGCGCTTGATGTTGTGCTCGTTGGCGAGCACGCGCCGCGCGAACGTGTTGTAGGCGTCCATGTCGCGGCACGTCACGATCAGAAGATAGTCGATCTCCCCGGACACGAAGTAGCATTGCTGCACGTCGCTCTCCGCCGCGATCTTGCGCTCGAACGAGGCGAGCACGTCCTCGCGCTGGCGGTCGAGTTCGACGCCGACGAAGGCGACGATGCCTTGTCCGACCCGGTCGGGGTCGATCAGCGCCACGTCCTTCACGATCACCTTCTCGTCCCGCAGCCGCCGCACGCGCTTGAGGCAGGCGGGCGGCGACAGGCCGACGCGCTCCGCCAGCGCGAGATTGGTGATCTGGTTGTCCTCCTGCAGCACCGCGAGGATGCGCCGGTCCAGCGAATCGAGGGCGACGGCGGCGGGTTCGTGCGCGAGCTGTTTATAGGCCTGACTTTTCACGGATTTCCTCGAAGGCCAATCGCGGCATTCCATCTTGGAAAACATGAAAAGGCAATTCGAAATTTTTTCCCGCAGATTTCGTCGTACACTTAACGGCGTCAACCGCCGGAGAGGCCGCCATGAACGAAGTCGTCCGTCCCAATCGCATCGAAGTGCATGACCGCGACGCCCTGGCGACGGCCCGCGCCGTGCTCGACGCCTGCGCCGACGCCAAGGCGATGGGCGAGGCGGTGACCGCTGCCGTCGCCCGCAACGCCCGGTGGCGCGGCACCGACTGCATTAATCTCCTCGCCCCGGAGGCTCCGACCAGCCCCGGCGTGCGCGCGCTGCTTGCCGCCGAGATCGGCACCCGCGCCGCGGAAGGGCATATCGGCCCGGTTAACCGCTGGTTCGCCGGCACCCGTCACATCGACGAGGTCGAAGCGCTCTGCGTCGAATTGCTGAAGCAGCATTTCCGCTGCGCTTATGCCGACCACCGCATGTGCGCGTCGATGGTCGGCAACGCCGTCGTCTATACGGCGCTGACGCAGCCGGGCGACGTGGTGATGACCGCGGCGCAGCCGATCGGCGGGCACTCGTCCAACCGCGTCGACGGCCCCGCCGGCGCCATGGGGCGCAAGATCGTCGACATCCCCTTCGACCCGGAGGAACTGGTCGTCGACATCGACCTGTTCCGCCGCACGGCGCCGCTCGTCGCGCCGAAGCTCGTGGCGCTCGGTCTCTCGATGACGCTGTTCCCGCAGCCGGTGGCGGAGATGAAGAAGGTGATCGGCGAATGGGGCGGGCGCCTGTTCTTCGACGCCGCGCACCAGCTCGGCCTCATCGGCGGCCGCCAGTTCCAGGATCCGCTTGCGGAAGGTGCCGACATCATGACCGGCTCGGCCGGCAAGACCTTCTCCGGCCCGCAGTCCGGCATCATCGTCTGGGACGATCCCGAGATCACTGAAGCTGTCACGACGGCCGTCTTCCCCGTGTGGGCGGCGACGCATCAGGTCAACCGTGTGGCCGCCTTGGCGCTCGCGACGGCGGAGGCGATCGCTTTCGGGGAGGCGTTGCAGGCGCAGATCGTGAAGAACGCGCAGGCGCTGGCGAGGGCGCTGCAGGAGCGCGGCATTCCGATGCTCGGCGCGCACAAGGGCTTCACCACGACGCACCAGGCGATCGCCGACGTGCGCCAGTATGGCCGTGGTCTGAAAGCGGCGCAGACGCTGGAGCGCGCCAACCTCATCGTCAACAAGAACCTCCTGCCGAGCGACCGCAAGGAGGATTGGGACTTCCCCGGCGGCCTGCGCATCGGCACCATCGAGGTGACGCGCTTCGGCATGAAGGAGCGCGAGATGGAGGCGATCGCCGAGATGATCGCCCGCGTTCTCGTGCGCGGCGAGAAGCCGGAGGACGTGCGCCAGGATGCGATTGCGCTGCGCCACAGCTTCCCGACGCTCCATTACTGCTTCGAGCACGGTCTGCCGCCGGCTTGAGCTGAGGGGGCGGCGTTTTTCTCCTCCTCCCTGGAGGGGAGAGATGAGGGCGCCTCCCCTGTTTCAAGGGAGGCGCAGTCTTCGGGCTTGACGATCGTTCCATTTTTGTTCTTGTGTGCGGTGGGCGGGCCGCAATCCCTTCCACTCCGCCCTCACCCTGAGGAGGCGCGCAAGCGCCGTCTCGAAGGGCGGGGGCGGCCTCGTCCTTCGAGACGCGGCCT
>JBDHSU010000019.1:0-39990 GCA_039808325.1 Variibacter sp.
CCAAACGTTTCGACCGGAGGGTCGCCAGACAGGCAACCCGGGCGGCTGAGAGACCGGGTGATGTCGTTTCTCCGTCGCAACTTCTTCGATTATTTCGGCCGGCGCTGACGGCCTTCGCTGCCAACCAGTCAAGATCGGGGAGTGGATAAGCCTTAAATCGCGCGCGGCCTTAACTCATCTTTCCAGAGTTTTGAGAAATGCGATGAAATCGGTGATCTGATCAGAGGCAAGCCGGAATTCCGGCATGGTCGGATGCCCGGTCACGATTCCTTCGCCCAGGGCTTCTTGCAAAGTTTCGACCGGATATCTGTAGTGCAACGTGCGGAACGGCGGCGCCACACTGAGGGGACTCTCGGATAGGCGATCGATCGAGTGGCAACGCGCGCAGTACGTCATCGCGAGACGAAAGCCTCTCTGTTCGGAGGGCGACCGCGTCTGCGCTTGCGCCGACATCGGCCACAGAGTCAGTGTCGCGATCAGTCCCACAATTAAGCGCTTGCCGGTCTTCATCGTTCTCTTTCGCATGTCTTGCCCGATAACATTCGCTTCCGATTCTACGCGGCCTTGCGGCCCAGTTCCCGAATGTCCTTGAGCCAACGTTCTCGTTTCTGCTGTTTGCAGGTCGTGACCATTCCGAACAGCGTATGCCGCACCGGCTTTATGCCGATGAAGTGAAGCACGTTGTGTATAAGGAGCTTCAGAGTATGGGCGCCGTACCAGAACCGATAAATGGAGACCGGCATGCTCATCGTGATGACGATACGTGCCGTTTTGTTCCTGAAGATCGACCAGTTCATCGCGTGCTCGGTCTTCTGTCTGGCGATCAGACCGGGTTGAAGGATTCGTTCGATAAACCCCTTCAGCAGGGCGGGCATATCTCCGCACCAGAGTGGGAAAATCAGAACCAAATGGTCGCACGCCGCCAAGCAACGATAGGCTTCGCTGAGGTCCGGTTCGAGCGGCTGCTCTCTTTGGTACCCTTCGTGAAGGATCGGATCGAAAGCCATCGTGGCAAGGAGGAATGTCTTTGCTTCATGGCCGGTGCTTGCGGCGCCCTCCTCGTAGGCGCGCCCGATTGCCTCGCAGAAGGTGTCTTTCTGCGGGTGGCCGACAACGATCATGACCTTGGACATTCGACGCCTTTCCTCGGCCAACGCTAACGGGAAGCGCGGTAAGTGACGCTTCCCGCCTTCTCCGCCGGTTCCGGCGGCGGCAAAACCATGCCAGACATCGGCTCGACGAAGGTCAGGTGATCGTTGACCTGCTTGACGCCGGCCGTGTTCTCGGCGGCGACGATCAATGCCTGCCGCTCTCGCTCATCCAGGATGCATCCCCAGAGATTGGCCACGCCGTCGTGCACGGTGACGTCGATGCTGCCCGTCGGGCTCCATTGCTGCTTTTGGATCTCGGCTAAAAGGCCGTCACGGATCGTACGGTCATCGGTGCTGAAGTGTGTCGCCTTGGCGGCTATGCCCGCGAGGGCGCGCAGCAGGTTTGCGCGGCTAAGAATGCCGACGACATTTTCGCCCCGAAGGACAGGAACGCGCTTGATGCGGTGCTTTTCCATCATCGAAACGATCTCCTCCAGAGAGGTGTCTTCACCGACGGTGACCGGGTCGACGCTCATGACGTCGGCGACCTTGCGTCCGTGCGTGTGGACGTATTCATCCGCCAAGCGGCCAGGGCCTATAAGGAACTCGAGCCATCTGGGTCTGCGACGCTCGGTCGTGATCTCCTTGCGCCGCAAGAAATCGCCTTCCGTCACCATGCCGACGAGATGTCGAGCGGGATCGATAACCGGAAGGCCGCTGACATTGTACTGCAGCATGAGACGGATCGCGTGTTCCACCGTGTCGCTCGGTTCGACGGAAATGACGGTAGAAGTCATGATGTCTTTGGCTTGCATGGCGAGCTCCATCGAAGTGCAAGGCCATCATAGACAGGAGCCGCCCGTGCTCATTGAGCTACGTCAAACATCGGCGTCCCACCGAACAAGCGTCGGCGCCGGGCCGCGGGAAATTCGATCATGACGGTTTCGGAGGGCGCCCGTTGACTTCGATCAATGGCGAACGTGGCGTTTGATCGAATAATGAAACAAAGGTCCGGATCGCCTGATGAAATGTGTGACTTTGACTGGCAACTGATCGCAAGCGCTCCGTTCGACTGCGACCTGGAACTCGCGGTGATCGAAAGCGGTGAAATCCACCGCCTGGTCATACAATGTCGCCGTACGCCCGTGGGGTGGGCCGACGCCATATCGGGCCGGCCCGTCGATGTGCATCCGACGCACTGGCGTTACTGGCGCTGGTCGCATCTGCCCGTGTGAGGGGAACCCCCGACGTACCGCCGCCGCGCGGAAAGGGCGCGTGCCCGGTCGATTCGATGCTTAACGAAAATCAAGGACGATGCAGATCGCCGCACCTAGTCTGGAAGAAAGGAGGAGGTCGTCATGACCTTGCCGCATGCTTTCCAACAAACCCGACTTCATTTGATCCATTCGGAGACGTTCCCCGCGGAGGCGGCGCGGAGCCGGCGTGAGTTTATCGCTCCCACGCATGCGAAGGGGAATGTTCACGCGACGCTCTGGATAAGGTTTCGCGATTACTGCCGTGCCCGGTGGGTCCGGCGCAATGAGCTCGATCACTCGATCCGTGGCCCCGGTGGAAGCGAGCATCCCCGTTGGGAATTCGATTATGAGTCCGGCTACCGCTTCGGCTCGCATGTGTCTTCGCCGAGCGAAGATAGCGCGCCGCAGTGGCGCTAGCAGACGGCCGTCGAGCGGCGCGACATCGTTCTCGGGCCGCGACCTCAGCTCGCGTGCGAATACATCGCGTTTCCGCGCACCGGAACATCGGCTTTTAAGATGGTTCCACTATCGGATTCGGTAATGAACAGTGTCTTGCCGTCGGCGCCGCCGAACGCGACGTTGGTCGTCGCGATGCCTTCACAGGATTGAATGCGGTAGCGCGGTTCGCCAAGACGGTCGAACATCCAGACCACGCCCAGACCGGCATGGGCGACGACGACGCCTCCGCTCTCGTCAATGGCGAGGCCGTCCGGGCCGCCGAGACCGCCGGAGAGGGTGATGAAGGCTGCGACTTTCGACGTGGTGCCGTCAGAATGAAGCGGTAGACGCCAAACTTGGTTGGCACGCGTCACCGCGACGAACAACGCCTTTTCGTCAGGTGCGAGCACGAGCCCGTTGGGGCTCGGCACATTGTCGATGAGGCAGTCGACATTGCCGTTGCCACGAAGGCGGAATACGCGGCCGCTCGCGTCCTGCAGGCCCGTCTGCCCCTGATCCGTGAAATAGAGGTCGCCGTTGCTGGCAAAGATCAGGTCGTTCGTGCCCTTGAAGCCTTCGCGCCGAACGTGCTCGAGCACGGGAGCGACGGTGCCGGATTGTACGTCGAGCTGCATGATGCCGCGGCGATGGTCGGCGATGAAGATGCGGCCGTCTTTGTGAATTTTGAGGCCGTTCGGCCATCCGTCATACTCGCAGACGACTGTCCATTTTGCGTCCGGCGAAACGCGCAGGATGCGGCCGTATGGAATGTCGACGACGTAGAGGTTGCCGTTGCGATCGAATGAGGGGCCTTCCAGGAACGAATGCAGAAAGTCGTGCCCTTTACCGAACGCCCAGCCCGAACGGCGGTTCTTGATACGCAACGCCTCGGGAAGACGCGCGAAGACTTCGGTTCCAATCCGAGCAGGAGGCTCATAGAGCACGGCGGTCTCCACTTCAGAAGTTAGGCCGCGGGGGCCTTCGGCAGTTCGGCGCCGAGAACATATTCGGTGGTCACGTCGCCGGGATAGATCGATCGGCCACAGACGACCGCGGCGCCTTCGACGGTATGATGCGTATTACTGCGCACCGTGACCGCGGATCCTTCCGCGATGTCGAGTGATTGAGCCACAAGAGCATCCGCAAGCTCCGCCGTGATCGCGACAACGATGGTCGGCAGGCGTTGTCCGATGATGTCGCCGACGAAAGCGTGGACCGATCGCTGGCTGAGCATATCGCCGGTCACATGCTTGCCGATCTCGTAAGGCAAAAAGCGAATTTCCAGGCCGACCGGCCGCGCTTCGACGATGCGAACGCGTTCGAGTTTGAACACTTGTCCGTGCGGGTCGAGTCCCAGCCGCTGCGCCACCGCGCGTGGTGTTGGCACAAGCTCAAGGCTGGCGGCGCGATAGGTGACCGTATGTCCCGTCAGCGCCACTTGCTCTTCGAACGTCAAGCAGTAGCGAGAGTCGATAGGGGCTCGAAGCGCGTCCTTCTCCGCAACGAAACTGCCGCGTCCGGCTTGGCGCACGATCATACCTTCATAGACGAGGCGATCGAGAGCGTGGCGTACCGTCGAGCGCGTGGTGCGGAACTCCTGAGAAAGTTCGTGCTCGGTGGGAAGCTTGTCGCCGGGGCCAAGCTGGCCGTCTGCGATGGCGCTCCGAATCCGGTCCTGGATCCGGACATAGACGGGCGTGAAACGGCTATTTCCGCCGGTCATCTCAGCCGCTGTTGACATCGTGTCGCTCGCCACGTTCTATGTATAGACAACTAGACAAAAGCTCCCTCTCGCGCAAGCGAAGGCAGGGCCGGGTGGGCGAAAGCGAGCCTTGGTGAGTACGAGCGAACAATCCATCGGTGCCGGTCGATCGGGCATGGCCGCTCGCGCGGATGCGGGCCTTGGAGCCGGGTGGGCCTTGGCGAGGTCGTTCCTTCTGCGCAACCGCCTTCTCTCGGTTTTGTCCGTCGTCGTCGGATTTGCAATTTGGCAACTCGTCGCCAGCCATGTTTCGCACTTCATCCTGCCGGCGCCGACCGCTGTGCTCGATCGATTCTCCGATCCCTCGTGGTTGGCGCGGCTGTGGCGTGCGTTGATCAGCTCATTCGTCCAACTCGGATTGGGCTTCGCACTTAGCCTCGTCGTCGCTGTGCCGCTCGGCGTTATCCTCGGCCGCTCGCCGACGTTGATGCGCATGTTCGAGCCGCTGATCACGGCGTTGTACGCCATCCCGCCCGTCGCCTTCGTGCCGTTTCTGATCATTTGGTTTGGGCTTTTTCTCGAAGCGCGAATCGCGCTCGTTTTCCTGATGAGTTTCTTCGACATTCTCGTCATCGTCATGGCTGGCGCGCGCGATGTGCGCAAATCGCTCGTCGATGTCGGCCGCTCCTTCGGCGCTTCACACCGTCAGCGGCTCCGATTGATCGTGCTGCCGGCGCTGCTGCCGTTCTTCTTCGCGGCGCTGCGTGTCGGCTCCGCGCGCGCGATCAACGGCATGATCACCGCCGAACTGTTCTTCGCCGCCGTCAATCTCGGCGCCATCATGAAACGCGCAACGCAGAACTTCGATAGCGCGACGGTTCTCTCCGTCGTGCTGGTGATCTGCGTGCTTGGCCTGTTGGCGCAGACGGCGATCAACATGCTCGAGAGCCGGCTGCTGCGCTGGCATGTGCGGGTGTGAGCCATGCAAAAGCTGCGCAATATCGGTTTCTCCTGTTTCGGTATCGCCCTGTTTCTGTTGGCATGGGAAGACGCGGGGCGGACTCTCGGCCCGGCACTGCTGGCGGCGCCGTCCGTGGTCGCCGGCGACTATCTCGCGCTGTTGCGGCAGGGCGAGATGCTCCGCGAACTGGCCTTTTCCCTGCGTCAGATGGCCGTCGGATTCGCACTGGCTTGTCTCGTCGGCATGCCGCTTGGAGCGGTTATGGGCCGCTCACGCATTGCCGATGCGATCTTTCGTCCCTGGGTCAGCATGTTTGTCGTCACCTCGACGGCGGCATTGATTCCGCTATTGATCATGGTGCTCGGGACCGGCCTAGCGTTGCGCATCACGATCGTGTTCCTGTCGGCGGTCTGGTATATCGCGCTCACGACCTATAATGGTGCGCGCGGCATCAGCCCGCAACAGATCGCCACAGCACGCTCGTTCTCCGCCAACAGCGTGCAAATCTTCTGGAAAGTCGTCGTCCCGGCGCTCTATCCGTATCTTCTCACCGGCGCACGCATCGGGCTCGTTCATGCGATCCGCGCGATGGTGATGGCGGAGATGTTCGTGATCATCGGCTATGGCGGACTCATTCACCGGTCCGGCCTGCTGATCGAGACCGGCCCTCTGCTCGGCCTCCTGGTCACGCTGATGATCGTGAGCCTGCTCTTCAATTGGCTGCTGCGCGAGGTCGGGCGCCGGCTCGCTCCCTGGTACGAACAACAGCGGGTGATGGCGTGAACTCCGTTAAGCTCGAAGTCCGCGACGTTTCGAAGCGTTACGGCCACAACGGGGCCGGCCTCTCGGTGCTGGAGAACTTCTCGCTTTCGGTCAGCGAGTTGGAATTTCTCGTTCTGCTCGGCCCTTCCGGCTGCGGAAAGTCGACGCTGCTCCGAATCATCGACGGTATCGAAGCTTGCGATACCGGACAGATCGTTCTGGACGGCCGCGATGTTACCGGTACTACGGGCGGGGGCCGCGGAATGGTGTTTCAGAGCTTCGAGCTGTTCCCTTGGCGGACCACGCTCGACAACGTGGCGTTTGGCTTGGAAGTTGCCGGCGTCGGCCGGAAAGAGCGGACGGAAAGGGCACGCGAATATATCAAACTCGTGGGTCTGTCCGGTTTCGAAAACGCTTATCCGCATGAGCTGTCGGGGGGAATGCAGCAGCGCGTCGGCATCGCGCGCGCGCTCGCGATCAAGCCGACCATTCTGCTGATGGACGAACCCTATGGCGCGCTCGACGTGCAGACACGCGATCTGCTGCAGGACGAATTGCTCGACATCTGGGATAAGCAGCGCAAGACGGTGATCTTTGTCACCCACTCGATTGAGGAAGCACTCTATCTCGCCGATCGCATCGTGGTGATGTCGCCGCGGCCGGGGCGTATTGATCGCATCATCGACGTGCCCTTCGAGCGGCCGCGTCGTGACGCGATCAAGAGTACGCCGCAGTTTCTCGAGCTTCGTCGCGATATCTGGCAGAGTCTCAAGCGGGGAGCGCATGTATGAGCGAACAGGCGCCCGCCGCGACGGTCGATCCCGCCACGCTTCGGCGTTTCGTCGGGGATCTTTTCACCGTCGTCGGATTGCCGAAGGAAGGAGCGGCGCAGGTCGCCGATTGTCTTGTCCGCGCCAATCTTCGCGGTGTCGATACGCATGGCGTGTTCCGCGTTCCGACCTACCTGAAGCGCCTCCGGGAGGGGCTAAACAATCGGCGCCCGAACATTGTCGTGTCGCAGGTTGCGCATGCGGCATCGCAGGTCGACGGCGACAACGGAATGGGGGCGGTCGTCGGTACTCGGGCGATGGCGGAGGCCATCCGGCTTGCGCGCGAAACCGGTACCGGTGTCGTGGCGATCAAGCATTCCAATCATTACGGCATGGCCGCCTATTACGTGCTGCAGGCGCTCGAGGCCGGGCTCATCGGCATGGCCTTCACCAACGCATCGCCGGCGTCGCCGCCTTGGGGCGGCCGCAAGCCATTCTTCGGGACAAGCCCGCTTGCATTCGCCGTGCCAGCCGGGGAGCAGCCGCCGTTCGTGCTCGACATGGCGATGAGCGTTCTTGCGCGCGGCAACGTCTATCTCGCCGCGCAGCGCGGCGAGACGATTCCGCCCGGCCTTGCGCTCGATTCGGCGGGAAGGCCGACGACGAACCCGCGTGCCTTGATCGATGGGGGCACGATGTTGCCATTCGGCGGCGTCAAGGGCGCCGCGCTCTCCATGCTTATGGATATTCTCGGCGGCGTATTTTCTGGGGCGTCGTTCGGCGGCGAAGTCGGTAATCCGCACGCAACGTTCGATCGTCCGCAAAATGTCGGGCACCTCTTCATCTGCTTGCGACCCGATCTTTATATGCCGCTCGCCACGTTCAAGGCGCGTATGGACGAACTGATCGTGCGCACGAAGGCACAGCCGCGTGCGCAAGGCTTCGAAGAGATTCTGGTGCCGGGCGAGCGTGAGGCACGGCGCGAGCGTGAGCGTCGGGCAAGCGGCATTCCGCTCACGGCGGATGTTTTGGACAAGCTCGATCAGGAGGCTCGCATGTCGGGCATAGCCCCAATCGAGGCACGACGCGCGGCATGACGACCATCGATAGGTGACGGGAGGATAGCAGCGATGATGCGGTCTCGTAGACAGGTCTTGGGAATGCTCGCGGCAGGCACCGGCGTGGGCTTTGCTCTTCCAGGCGTGATTCCGGCATGGGCGCAAAGCGGGCGGGCGCTGCATGCGACGATCCAAGGCTTTAGCCTCGCGATCCATATCCCGGAAGTGATCGCGTTACGCGAGGAGTTGCCGAAACTCGGCTACGCGGAACCGAAGATCGACCGCATCGAATCGATGCAGGTGCTGACGCAGTCGATTGTCGCAGGCTCCGCCGAGGCGGGCGATGCGGACGTCGTATCGGCCATTCGCGCCAGCGAGGTCGGCGCCGACGTTCGACTGATCGGCCTCGTCTATAACAATACGAGCCAAGTGCTCGTTGTGAACGCTGACAAGATCAAGTCCTACGAGGATTTCAAGAATCCGAGCAACGCCATCGCGTTGAATTCGCGCGGCGATTTCATCTACGTGATGCTGAGCGGGGTCCTCGCGCGCAACAAGGTCGACATCAACGATACGACCATCGTCGAGATCGGCGGGTCGGGCTCGCGCATGCGTGCGCTGCTGGGCGGCCGCGTTGCCGCGGTGCCGGTGCATTTCGACCAGGCGGAAGGCATCGTGAAGCAGGGCAACTACAAAGTGATGATCGAGCCCTGGAAGGTCTACAATCCGTGGATTTCCGAAGCTTGGCTGGTTCAGGGCAAATGGCTCGAGAACAAGGATAATCAGCGCCTGGCCGTCGATCTGAACAGGGCGATGCTGACGGCGTTCCGCAAGACCAATGCCGATCTCAAGTACTACGCCGATGGCTTCCGCAAGTACGCGACCATCAAGGACGCGGGGAAGTACACCGACGAGCAGATCAAGCCGATCTGGCAGAAGCTCTCGGTCGACATCAAGGCTTGGCCGAACGACGGCGGTTTCAAGCGTGAGTACTTCAAGGAACTACTTCCGGTCTATCGCAAGGCTGGCGCGATCAAGGCAGAGCCTGACCTCAACCGCGTGATCGAGACGCGCTTCGTCGAGCAGGCGCTGAAGGAACTCGGCTGATGTGCGTGATTGGTGTGGCGCGAATGCGAAAGGCAAGAAAATGAATGAAGTTCGGGTGTTGTCGGCGTCAGGCCAAATCGGATCGGGCTTTCTCGAGTCGTCGTTTGCGCGCGGCATTGAGCTCAAGCCGCATGTCATTGGCTGTGACGGTGGTTCGACCGATTCCGGACCGGCGCACCTCGGCAGCGGCAAGCCGCATTTCTCGCGCGAGGGCACAAAGCGTGACCTCAAGCTTATGTTGCAGGGGCGCAATAAAATCAATGTTCCGCTCATCGTCGGCTCATGCGGCTTCGGCGGCGGCGACGATGGCGTTGATTGGATGCGCGATATCGCTCTCGAGATCGCACGTGAGGAAGGCCTCAACTTCAAGCTGGCGCTTGTGCGCAGCGAGCAGGACAAGGCCTATCTCAAGAAGCGCCTGAAGGAGGGCCGCATCACGCCGCTCAATCCGGCGCCGCCGATCAGTGATGACGTGATCGACCGCAGCTCCCACATCGTCGGAATGATGGGGCACGAGCCGCTCGCCGATGCGATCGAGCATGGCGCACAGGTCATTCTCGCCGGACGCGCCTCCGACACCTCGCTGTTCGCAACCGTCCCGCTGATGAAGGGCACGGGCGCGGGGCCGGCTTGGCACGCGGCCAAGATTCTCGAATGCGGTACCGCCTGCGTCGTCCAACGCAAGCGGCCGGATAGCATTATGGCGTGGGTGCGCGACGATCATTTCGACGTCGAGCCGATGGACATGGATGTGCAGTGCACGCCGCAAAGCGTCGCCTCTCACACACTCTACGAGAACGCCGACCCGTTTCTTATCACCGAACCCGACGGAACGGTCGATACGCACGGCGCCAGCTACGAGGCCTTGAACGACCGGGCGGTGCGGGTGCGCGGGTCGCTGTTCCATCGCGCCGAACGCGGCACCATCAAGCTCGAGGGCGCCGAGTTCGGCGGCTACCAGGCCATTATCATCGGCGGCGTGCGCGAGCCTTTCATCATTCGCCAGCTCGACTCATGGCTCGAGGCCATGCAGGAGAAGTTTCTGCCGCGCGTGCATGAAATGTTCGACGGCCGCTTGGGGCGGGACGACTACGACATTCATGTGCGTGTTTATGGTCGCGACGGCGTGATGGGCAAGCTCGAACCGCTTGCGCATCAGGTCGGGCATGAGGTTGGCCTGCTGTTCACGATCACCAGCGCCGAGGAGGCAACCACCGACGCAATCGCGAAGACCTTCGCGCATTTCGCGCTGCATTATCCGATTCCGGAGTGGCGCGGGCTCATCAGTGGCATCGCCTTCCCGATGGCGCCGGCCTACGTCAATCGCGGACCGGTGTATCGTTTCAATCTCAATCACGTGGTCACTCCGGATACGCCGCTCGAAATGTTCCGGACCGAATATCTGGAGATATGAGCCATGGCGAAACTCGGTGATCTGGCGCGACTGATCCGCTCCAAGAACGCGGGGCCCTTTACCCTCACATTCGATGTGATGTTCGAAAGCGATAATGCCTATCGGGCCGTGCTTGCCGCCAACGTTCTGACCAAGGCCAGCTTCGCTGAACTTTACAACGTGCCGGAAGAGGAGGTGCTTTTCTTTGCGCACGACGCGGCGAAGGCCATCAAGATATCGATCCCGCGTCCCTACATTCAGGGCGGCCGCGATGATGGCGACGCTTATGGAGGCCAGCAGCATGCACCGTTGGTCGAGATCGAGGTGCCGGTGTAGGTCTGGTTATCTATCGCCGCTCGTTTTCCGCCGCAGATTCAGAATCGCACATTTATGAGTCTGTCGGCGAACGGCGCTCACGGCGGCCACTTACGATAAGCCCGGTGGCTTATCGGCCGCGATGCGGTCCGCGCATAAGGCCCGCACCGCGGCCTCAGTTGGCTGCGGCAGCGAGCGATCCTTCGAATCCGTTGGGCAGTTCGATATCGACCTCGAGGGTCGAGACGCTTTTCCCGCGGTCCATCTTGACGACGACCTTATCCGGGTCGAGCGAGACATGCCGCGAAATCACGGAAAGAATCTCTTCGCGCAACATTCCGAGCAGGTCCGGCTGGTTGCGCAACCCCCGCTCATGAGCAAGCAGGATCTGCAGTCGCTCGCGCGCTACCGGCGCGGAACCCTTCCGACCGCTAAGGAGTCGCCACAGATTCATGGTCATGCAGCCCTCCGTCCGAGCAGTCGGTTCATGAAGCTTATGCGTTCGGTCGGTACGCTCATGACGACCGATTCACCCATCAGCCGCCGCGCCGCATCGGCATAGGCGCGGGCGGGTGCGCTTGCCGCGTTGTTGAGCGTAACAGGGGCGCCGACATTGGACGCTTTCAGCACGTCCTGGCTTTCCGGAATGATGCCGAGAAGCGGGGTGGCGAGGATTTCAAGAATATCCTCGATGCTGAGCATCTCGCCGCGCGACGCGCGTCCGGAATCATAACGGGTGACGAGCACATGCTTCTTCACCTGTTCGCCTTTTTCGGCCTTCGCCGTCTTCGAATCGAGCATGCCGATGATGCGGTCGGAGTCCCGCACCGAGGAGACTTCGGGATTCGTGACGATGACGGCTTCGTCGGCATAGCGCATCGCAAGCGTCGCGCCGCGCTCGATGCCTGCCGGGCTGTCGCAGATCACCCAGTCGAACTTGCTTCGCAGGTCCGCGATGACGCGCCTTACGCCGTCGTCGGTCAGCGCATCCTTGTCTCTCGTCTGGGATGCCGGAAGCAGCCACAGATTTTCGAGGCGTTTGTCGCGGATGAGGGCTTGCTGCAGCTTGGCGACGCCCTGGGTGACGTTGATGAGGTCGAACACCACCCGGCGTTCCGCGCCCATGACGAGATCGAGATTGCGCAGGCCGACATCGAAATCGACAACGACCACCTTTCCGCCGGCTTGCGCGAGCGCCGCGCCGAGCGCGGCGGTGGACGTCGTCTTTCCGACGCCGCCCTTGCCTGATGTCACGACCAAGACCTTGGCCATCTTTACCTCCTTAGCCGATCAATTCAGCGGTGAAATTCTCATCATGTTGCCGTCGAGCCACGCTTGAATGGGCCGATTGCGTAGGGTCTCGCCGATGTCTTCCGCGGTTCGGTAGTAGCCGTCGATTGCGAGAAGCTCGGCTTCGATCTTCTGGCAGTAGATTCGCGCCGCCGAATTTCCATTGACGCCGGCCATGGCGCGGCCGCGAAGCGTTCCGTAGATGTGGATCGATCCGCCGGCGACGATTTCCGCGCCGGAGCCGACCGAGCCCAGGACCGTCACGTCACCGTCGGCGAACACGATGGATTGACCCGAGCGCACCGGCGTTTCGAGCAGCAGGGATTTCGGTTGCGGCATTTCCGCCGGCGCGGCGGACGGCTTGTCCGCCGGCGCGCCCTGTTCGACGGCGCAGATTCGTCCGCCGGTCAGCAGAGGCGGCATCGCCGCGGTGATCAGTTCGGCGCTTACCCCCTCGATGCCCAACACGCGGATATGGCGCTCGGCGAGGCTCGCGACGAGATGCGCGATCGCCGTCTGGCTGAGATTTACACCGGAGAGATCGAGCACCACCGGCTTTCCGACGAAGAAGCTCGGCGAGCGGGCGAGGGTTGCGTCTATCTCCTCGAGCCAGCCCGCTATCGGGACGGCTGGCGAAAACACAAACGCCACGTAGGAGCGGCCCCGAAAGCGCAGCACCTGACGTTTCGACTCCTCTCTTGCCTCCATGACGTCCGACTCTCGTTCTTACTGAATGGTAAAAATTGGGTGGGGTTGGTTAACGCTCGGTTAACAAGCCTATAATGGTGCCGGAGGAGCTTCGGCGGCGGCGCCGCGCGAGCCCGCTACACGCGGGCAGGCGCCGGCGATCGGCTGCGAAGGCGACGCTGGATTCAAATCGAGGGTCGATTGGCTTGATCCAGCATCTATGCGGTAGGAAGAGAAACGAGCATGTCGGAATCAGGAACGACACCGGAGACCCTGTTTCGCCCTCATTCATCGCATTGGGGCGTATTCTCCGCGCGCATGATGAATGGACGCCTCGAAGTACGTCCTTATGCCGGCGATCCCGACCCAAACCCCCTGATCGAGAATTTTCCCGACGCGCTGCGTCACCATGCACGGGTCGCGCGGCCGATGGTGCGACGTGGCTGGCTCGAGCAGGGACCGGGGGCCGACGATCGTCGCGGTCGCGATGAGTTTGTGGAACTGTCGTGGGACGAAGCGCTCGATTTGCTCGGCGGTGAACTGGCGCGCGTGCGCGACAGCATCGGGCCGGGCGCCATATTTGGAGGGTCTTACGGTTGGTCCAGCGCCGGGCGATTCCATCATGCGCAGAGCCAGATCCATCGTTTTCTCAATACGGTGCTGGGCGGCTATGTGAGGTCGGTCAACACCTATAGCGAAGGCGCCGCGGCGGTGATCGTGCCGCATGTCCTCGGCAACTATGTCGATCTGACAAAGCACAACGTCACCTGGGAGCAGATCGAGCAGCATACGGACATTGTGCTTGCCTTCGGCGGCATGGCTTTGAAGAACAGCAGGGTCGCGGGGGGCGGCATCAGCCGGCACATCGAGCGCGGCGCGATGGCGCGCGCCGCACAACGCGGCTGCGAATTCGTACTCGTGAGTCCGTTACGCGTCGACCTGCCAGACGAGGCGGCCTCCGAATGGATTGGCTGCGTTCCGGGGACGGACGCGGCGCTGATGCTGGCGCTCATCCACACGCTCGCGACCGAGGGCTTGCACGACCGCGCTTTCCTCGATCGCTACACGGTCGGCTGGGCGCGTTTCGAGCAATACCTTCTCGGCCGGACGGACGGTCAGCCCAAAAATGCCGATTGGGCCGCGCCGATCACAGGCGTTTCAGCGGATGTCATTCGCGGGCTGGCGCATCGTCTGCACGGGCGGCGCGCGCTTATCGTGGTCTCGCATTCGCTGCAACGCGCAGAACATGGCGAACAGCCGGTGTGGGCAGGTGCGGTTCTGGCCGCGGCTCTCGGCCAGATCGGGCTTCCGGGCGGCGGCTTCGCCTATTCGCTTGGCGCGATTGCCTATTACGGCCGCCGACAGAATGCGGTGCCGATCCCGACCCTGCCGCAGGGGCGCAACGGCGTCCACGATTTCATACCCGTCGCGCGTATCGCCGACATGCTGCTGAATCCGGGAAGCCGCTACAGATACAATGGCCAGACACGGACCTATCCGGATATCAAGCTCGTCTACTGGGCCGGCGGCAATCCGTTCCACCATCACCAGGACCTCAACAGGCTGCGCCGCGCCTTTGCCCGGCTCGATACGCTTGTCGTGCACGAGTTCGCCTGGACCGCCACGGCACGCCATGCCGATATCGTCCTGCCGGCCACAATGACGTTGGAGCGCATGGACATTGGCGCCAACTCTCACGATCCGTTGCTCGTTCCGATGCATCCGGTCGCCGAGCCATTCGCCGAGGCTCGTGATGACTATGAGATTTTCGCCGATCTCGCGGAGCGGCTTGGTGCTTATCAGGCGTTCACCGAGGGGCGAAACGTGCGCCAATGGCTCGAGCATCTCTATGAGCCGACGCGTGTCGGACTAATCGAGCAGGGTCTGCGCGCGCCGAGTTTCGATGAATTTTGGGACGGCGACGGCTTCGATCTCCCGCAGGGGCCTGACGATGGCGGATTGCTGCGCGCGTTCCGAAACGATCCGAACGCGGCGCCGCTTTCCACCCCGAGCGGCCGGATCGAAATCTTTTCCGAAACAATCGACGGCTTCAATGAGGCGGATTGCCCTGGCCATCCTGCCTGGTTGCCTCCAACCGACGCTCCGAACGCGACGGCGCCTTTGCATCTCGTCGCCAACCAACCGTCGACGCGGCTGCATAGCCAGTTGGACTTCGGGGGACACAGCGCCGAAGCGAAGCATCGTGGGCGTGAGGTTGCGCACATGCATCCGAGCGATGCCGAGGCCCGGAAAATATCTGACGGCGACATCATTCGTCTTTTCAATTCGCGCGGTGCGTGCCTTGCGGCTGTCCGACTGACGGAGGGAATCCGGCCCGGCGTCGTCCAACTGCCGACCGGAGCGTGGTACGATCCAGACGATCCCAGCGATGACCGGCCGGTCTGTGTGCACGGCAATCCGAATGTGTTGACGCGCGACGCCGGCACATCGCCGCTCGCGCAAGGCTGCACGGGTCAACTGACCGCGGTCCAAGTCCAGCGCTTCGACGGCAACCTGCCGCCCGTCACGGCATACGATCCGCCGCCATCCGTGCGGCGCGGGAAGGCCGGAAAATTATAGCTGTCCTTGTTGGATCAGACCCGTCGTTATCATTTTGTTTGAGCATGATCCCCCGGGCTGTCCGAGGGCATGCTTGTCCGAAAACCGGTTTCTGCCTTTCGGGATCGTGCTGTAGAGCGGGATGAGGAAAAGTGTGGAGCGGTTTTCCGCCCGCATCCCGAATCGATCGCGTTCATGATTTTCGATCCAAAATCATCGTGATCTAAGGGCTGAGGACATCCGCGCCGAAATTGCGGGCGGGGTCGACGTCCGCCGCGAGCCGGCCTGTCGGCTGGGCCGCGGGCCCACCGGTTCGTGCGACCCAGCGGCCGGAGCCCGGCACGCCTTTTAATGTGCCGTCGCCGACGATCTCTTCCCCGCGGCGGATCACCCGCTCGGGCCAGCCGGTGACCGTGCGGCCGGCGAACGGCGTGAAGCCCGTGCGATCGTGCATCGCCGCGTCCGTGATGGTGACGGTGCGCTGCGGATCCCAGATCGCGATGTCGGCGTCGTTCCCAGGTTGGATCGCGCCTTTGCGCGGCAAGTTGTAGAGCTTTGCCGGAGAAGTCGCCGTAAGGTCGACGAAGGCCTCGAGACCGCGCCCGGCGAACTCCGGACGGCCCTTGGACACGAGGGCATCGAACAGCAAGGGCAGGCGTGTTTCCAGACCGGGCAGACCGTTCGCAATCTGCTTGAAGTTCGGATTGGGCCCCGCCGAAAGCTTGCCGGTCTCGTCGAAGCGATAGGGCGCGTGATCCGACGAGACGGTCTGCAGGTCTCCGAGCGCCAGCGCCCGCCAAAGCGCATCCTGGTCGGACGCGTCGCGCGGCGGCGGCGAGCACATCCACTTGGCGCCCTCGAGTCCGGGCTTGTCGAGATCGTGCTTGGTTAAGAAGAGATACTGAGGGCAGGTTTCGGCGAAGACTTTCAAGCCCTGGCCGCGCGCCTGGCGGATCACCGCGGTGCCTTCCGCCGTTGACACGTGGAAGATCATGATGGGCTGGTCGATCAGCGCCGCAGCGGTGATGAGACGATTGAAGGCTTCGGCTTCCGAGCCCCGCGGGTGGCTGATGGCATGGTACTTCGGCGCGATATAGCCGCGCGCGACCAGCCGCTTGCCGAGCCACGAGATCATGCCGTGGTTCTCGGCATGCACGCAGACAAGCGCACCGTTTTGCCGCGCCGTCAGCAGCACGTCGAGGAGCGGCTCGTCGTCGACCTTGATCAGATCGTAGGTCATGAAGATTTTGATCGAGGCGTGTCCTTCGCCGATCAGCGCCGGCAGATCGGTTTCGATGGTTTTCCGGTCCGGGTTGGCGACGATCAGATGGAAGGCGTAATCGATGATTGCGCCGCGCCGCGCGAGTTCCGCATAGTCATCGACGACCTTGCGCAGGTCGAGTCCGCGATGTTGGGCGGCAAACGAGATCAGCGTCGTGTTGCCTCCGAACGCGGCGGAGGCCGTCGCGCTCTCGAACGTGTCGGCGTTGAGAAGCCCGCCCGCCGATACCTGTTCTACGTGGGCGTGGCTATCGATGCCGCCGGGCAATACAAGTTTGCCGGTCGCATCGATCTCGCGTGCTCCCTGGGGAAGATCGGCGCCGACAGCGGCGATACGCCCCTTCGTGATGGCGACATCGGCGACGAAGCTGCCGGTGGCTGTTCCGACCGTACCGCCGCGGATGACCAAATCGCAAGACGAAGCCGTCATCTCGTTCTTCCTTTAATTCAGCGCACCGCGATGGTGCCGATCGCCATGGCGACGGCCGCCTGGGTCGGGTCGATCACCGGAATTCCGACCGCGTCTTCCAGCGGACGGCGATGGCGCGCCATCCCGGCGCATCCCATCACGATGGCGCCGGCGCCGTCGCGCTCCTTGAGTTCGGTCGCAACCGCAACCATCCGAGCCAGCGTGCCTTCGCCCGTGGCGCTTTCGGCGACCGACATTTCGAGCGGCCGCTCGCCCGCGAAGCGATGCATCAAGTCCATCTGGCGCAGATAGCGGATATGGCGCGGGATCGAGCGCGACCGGATTGCAATGACGCCGAAGCTGTCGGCGCGCGTCAACGCTGTGAGAACGCCGCATTCGGCGATGCCGAACACCGGGCGCTCCGTCCCTTCGCGTGCGACATGAAGGCCGGGATCGGAGTAGCAGGCGATCACGAAGGCGTCGACATCGTTGGCCGATTCCACGCGGCGGCGCAGCGGAATCGTCACGCTATCGGCATGCTCCTGCGTCTCGATTCCGATAGGCCCGTCCTTGAGCGTCTCGCAGACGATCTCGGGGCCCTCTGCGAAGGACAGCGGCGCGACGGCCTGACGCAGTCCTTCAGTGACGGCTTCGTTGGAGTTCGGATTGATGACGAGAATGCGGCTCCGGCGGCTCATGCTTATGCAACCTCGGCAGCGACCCAATCGGCGAGAACCGTGCAGGCCGCGAGGAAGTCGTCAATTTCCATGGCTTCCATCGGATTGTGACTCCCGTGTTCATTCCGAACGAACAGCATCGCCATGGGAATGCCGGCTTCCGCGAAGGCAGCGGAATCGTGCGAGGCCGGGCTTCCGAGCCGCATGGTTGCAATATTGTGGCGTTCGGCCGCGGTTTCGAGCGCAGCCACGATTTCCGGATCGACCTTGCCGACGGCGGCGCTTGCGCGGGCACCGAGCTCGAAGGTGACGCGCCGCCGCGCTTCGATGTCGGCGATTGCCGCGAGCATTTGTTTCTCAATCCGCTCCAGCACCGCCGCATCATAGGCGCGGACGTCGAGACTGAACGAGAACTCACCGGGCACCGTGGTCAGCCCATGCGCCGCCGCGTCGGTGTGGAAGCGGCCAAGCGTTACGGCAAGCTGGACGCCGGCCTTTTCTTCCTCGTCCCAGATGCGGTCGAGCGTCATCGCAAGCTCGGCACCCGCCATCGCCGCGTCGTGGCGGAAGCGGCGCGGCGTCCCGACATGGTCGTAGCGTCCAAGGATCCGCGCCGCCGGGTAACGGAAGTTGCCCGGAATTCCGCTACAGACCGCAAGAGGAAGGTGCGATTCGACGAGAGTCGGCGCCTGCTCGATATGGACCTCGAGAAAGGCGCGGATCGTCGCCGGATCGAGATGCCGCTGACGCCGACGGATTGCTTCCGGATCGCCGCCGCATTCGGTGATGTGTGCGGCGAGCGACTTGCCGTTATCGATGCGCTTGGCTTCGAGCGCGCCATCAGGCAATCGGCCCAGCGCCGAGCGGCTACCGACATAGGAGACTTGGAACCAGACGCTTTCCTCCGCGCGCACTCCCATCACGGTGACGTCGCGACGAGGGCGGACACCAAGGCTGCGCAAGGCCTCGATGACGACGAGGCCGGCGATGACGCCGGCGGCGCCGTCGAAATTTCCACCGTGCGGGACGCTATCGAGATGCGAGCCCATGAGAATTCGTGGCGCATTCGGTTCGCTGCCGCGCCAGGTCACATAAGTGTTGGCGGCGAAATCCTTCGAAACGGATAATCCCGCCTCGGCGGCGAAATCCGTCAGAACGCCGTGGGCAAAGTTCTCTCCCGGTCCGAAGGTATCCCGCATGATGCCGGGATTGCCTCGGCTGCCGTCCGCGAGCGTTGTGAACAGACGTTCGGCGAGCGCGCGCTGAGCCTGCACCGCGCTCTTGAGTGCGGACACGGAATTTGTCGATGAGACGGGGGCTGGTTTTGTGCTCGAGGTCATCGTTCGTCTCGGTGGGGCGTGAATCGGCGTTTCGAATAGGCCACGAATGCCGTACGAACGCAGCCCGGCCAGAAAGACCCTTTGGCCAAGTCGCTAGCGTACATCATTTCGCAGCGAGGGAAGGAACCAGGCGAGGAGGCCGATCGTCGGCAGGAAGGCGCAGATTCGAAACAGCATTTCGATGCCGACATAATCCGCCATTTCGCCGAGGATGACGGCCGCGAGCCCTCCAAGACCGAACGAGAGCCCGTAGAACAAGCCGCCAATCATGCCGGCACGCTGCGGCAAGAGCTCAATCGCATAGATCAGGATGGCTGCGAATGCGCTCGACATGATGAGATTGATGACGACCGTGAGCATGCCGGTCCAGAACAGGTTGGCGAAGGGGAGGATCAGCGTGAAGGGCAGCGCGCCGAGGATCGAAAACCAGATGATGTTCTTGCGGCCGATCCTGTCCCCCAGGATGCCGCCGCAAAAGGTGCCGACGGCCGCAGCGGCGAGAAACAGGAATAGCATGATCTGCGACGCCTGGACCGACACGCCGAACTTATGGATCAGGTAGAACGTGTAGAACGAATTGAAGCTCGATGAATATGCGCTTTTGGAGAAGAGCAGGACGACCAGGATCGCGAGCGAAAGCAATACAGCCGACCCGCTTCGGGCCCCTGGCATCGCGTTGCGTGCAGCCTTCGGTGCGGCCGCGACGGCTGCTGTCTGTGCGCGCTGGGCGCTTGCGAAGGTTCGCGCGGTCCACACCATCAGCATCATCGCCACCAGCGCGGCAATGGAGAACCAGGCGATTGACGTTTGCCCGAACGGCACGATGATGAACGCCGCCAGCACCGGGCCAAGCGCGCTGCCGCTCTGACCGCCGACTTGGAAGACTCCCTGTGCGAAGCCCTGCCGTCCGCCTGAGGCGCTGCGTGCCATGCGTGTCGCTTCGGGATGAAAAATCGACGAGCCGAGCCCGACGAACGCCGCCGAGACCAGGAGCAGGGCGTAGCTGCCGGCGTATGCGAGCCCGAGCAGGCCGAGCAGCGAGCAGCCCATGCCCATGACCATCGAATAAGGCATCGGGTTGCGATCGGTGTAGTGCCCGACCGCGGGCTGCAAAAGCGAGGCCGTGACCTGAAAGGTCAGAGTGATCATGCCGACCTGGCCGAAGTCCAGGCCGTAAACGCTTTTTATGATGGGGTAGATCGCCGGGATGAGCGACTGGATCATGTCGTTGAGCAGGTGGGTCGCGCTTAGCGCGATCAACACCGGAAGCATGACGGCAGGCTGCAGCGCCACACTCTGGCTCGAAACGTTCATGTTCATCGGATCGTCCTTGCACGGCGGCAGGCGCCGCCGGGGTGCTCGGCCCGAATGCGCTTGTTCGAGCCGGACGACCAACCATATCAGCGCCACACGGGCCTGTCAGGCCGCACTGCAACCTGCAAGGCACCCATGTTGAAACAGAGGCCGATCAGGGATTGAACGTCACGAGGCGTTCCTCGGTGACCTCGCGGATCGCGTATTTCGGCCCCTCATGTCCGAAACCGGAGTCCTTGACGCCGCCGAACGGCATGCCGTCCGCCCGCGAGCTCGACGACTCGTTGATATGGATCGAGCCGAAGCGCAGAGACTTCGCCGCCGCCATCGCCCGATTCACATCGCGGGTGAAGATGCCGGACGATAGCCCGAAGGGCGTGTTGTTGGCGTGGCCGATCGCTTCCTCGAGTTTGGAGAAGGGCAGGATCGAGAGGCACGGCGCAAAAATTTCCTCTTCGATGACGCGCATGCCGTCGCGCACGTTCGTGAGAACCGTCGGAGTGAGGACAGAGCGCTCGCGCGTTCCGCCGTGAAGAATGCGCGCCTGGCCGAGGCATGCTTCCTCCACCCAGCTTTCGGCGCGCTTTGCCGAAGCTTCGGAGATCATCGGGCCGACGCGCGTGCGCTCGTCGCGCGGATTGCCGGCCGGCATCGAGGAAGCGGCGGCGACGAGGCGCTCCGTAACGTCGTTCAGCACCTGTTCTTCGACGTAGAGGCGCTGCACCGACGTGCAGACCTGCCCGGCCTTGCGGAACGAAGCGTTGGCGATCTTGGGGACGGCCTTGTCGAGGTCCGCGTCGGCGCAGACGACGGTACTGGCGATGCTGCCGAGTTCCATCTGCGTGCGCCGCAATCCCGCCGCCTGCTGAATGATGCGGCCGACCCGCGTGCTTCCGGTGAAGGAGTAGAACGCGATCGCCTGTTCGGCGAGTAGCCAGTTGCCGACGCGGTCGCCCATCCCCTGCAAGAGACTGAGAAGGCCGGGCGGCAGGCCGGCGTCGATGAAGGTCTGGCAGAAGAGGGCGGCCGTGAGCGGCGTCAATCCGGACGGCTTCAAGATGACGGCATTGCCTGCGGCAAGCGCGGGCCCGATTTTATGCGCCACGGTATTGAGCGGCGAGTTGAACGGCGTGATCGCGCACACGATTCCGAGAGGAAAGCGCATGGTGAAGCCGACGCGCTGATGCTGTCCGGGGCTTGCCGCGAAAGCGACCGTTTCGCCGACGATGCGTGTTGCCTCCTCGGCGCAGAGGCGCAGACTGACAAGCGTGCGGTCGATATCGCCGGTTGCGTCCGGAACGGTGAATCCCGTCTCCGCCACCATAAGATCGAGAAAGCGTTGACGGTTCTGGTCGACGAGTTCGGCGACACGCTGAAGAATGCGCGCGCGCTCGTGCGGCGGCGGCACCTTTGTGGCGAACGCCTCGTTGGCGACGCGGACGGCCTCGCCGACATGGTCCTGCGTCGCTTCGATGATATCGCAGAGCGTTTCGTGGGTGAATTTGTCGTGCACCGGGAACGTCACCGTGCCGTCCATCCATTTGCCGTTGATCAACGACTGAAGCGGTGGAAGATCGAGAGACACCGAGTTTGCGCGCACCGAGGACGAGGTCATCATATTCACCGAGGGGGAGACTGCTTTTGATCGAGGTTTGTGGAAGCCGCAGCCTATTCGGCGGCGCTTGCCGCAGGCTTGACCGCAGCGCCGGCAGACGACCCTGCGAGGCGGCCGAATACGCAGCCGGAGATGAGGCCGGTGCCGCCCGGATAGTTGAAGAAGAAGAGGCCGCCGACGAGTTCTCCTGCCGCATAGAGGCCGGGGATGTTCTGAAGGTCGTTGTTCTGCACTTGGCCCGAGGATGGATCGATGCGCAACCCTCCGAAGGTGAAGGTGATGCCGCAGCCGACCTGATAAGCCTCGAAGGGGCCTTGATCGATCGTGTTGGCCCAGTTCGACTTCGGCACCTCCAGCCCTTGCGTGCAGCGCCCGTCCTTGACGTTGGCATTGAACGGAATATCGGTGCGCACCGCCGCGTTGTAGCGGCGGATCTCGTCGAGGAAGCTTGCGCGGTCGACGCCTTCCAGCTTGTCGGCCAAGGCTTCGATGGTGTCGGCCGTGACTTTCGTGACGCGCTTGATGCGGTATTCGTCGCGCAGCAGGTGGGTGACCTTCTGGTCGAAGATTTGCCACGCGAACTGATCGGGCTGCTCGAGGATGCGCCGGCCGTACTTCGCATAAGTGTAGTTGCGGAAGTCAGCGCCTTCGTCGACGAAGCGGCGCCCGGTGGCGTTGACCATGATGCCCCAGGGATAGGAGTGTTTCTGGAAATTGTCGCCGACCGTTAGGTCGCCGAACTCCGGTGCATTGAAGTCCCAGCCGACGGCGTGACAGCCCGACCAGTTGCCGTAAGGCGACGCGCCGATATCGAGCGCCATGCGGATGCCGTCGCCGGTGTTGAAGCGCGTGCCGCGGACCTTCGCCACCTCCCAGCCGGGGCCGAGATAGCGGGTTCGCCACTCGCAGTTCGATTCAAATCCGCCGCTTGCAAGGATGACGGCGGATGCATGGAGAGCGTGAATCGAGGTGCCCTCGCGGACGTTCACGCCGCGCACGCTAAACCCGTCGTGGATCAAGCTGATCGCGCGCGCGCCGTAGCGGATTTCGACGCCCAGCTTCTTCGCGATCGCCGTGTGCTGTTCGATCAGGCCTGGGCCGCCGCCCACCGCCTCGACCGTCAAGCCGCCCCAGAACTTGAACTTGCCGTCGATCTTGAAAGCCTGCCGTCCGTAGATCGGCGCAAAGCGGATGCCGAGCGCGCGGAGCCATTTCATGGTGTCGAAGGACGTGGTCACCAACCGCTCGCATAGCGCGGGATCGGTCCGGTAGCGCGTCACCCGAAACATATCCTCGTAGAACTGGTCGGTGGTGTAGGTTCCGAAGTCCGTGTTTGAGACCTCTTCAGCCGTGAGGTCGGGCATGATCGCTTTGAGATCGTCCACGCCGCGATAGGCAAAACGAATCGCGCCGGCCGTGAACCGGCTGTTGCCGCCGCTCTCCGCTTCCGGCGCGCATTCGAGCATGAGCACGCTGGCGCCGCGCTGGCGGGCCGCCAGAGCCGCGCAGAAGGCCGCGTTGCCCGCGCCAACGATGATGACGTCGAAATCTGGAGATGACATCGTTTGTTCCCTTACATGGCCGCGAAGAGCGTCTGATCTTTGCACCCAAGGTACTCAATTGTATACAAAAGGCAATGCGCCAAGGTTGCGCACTTCGCAAATGCCCCATGCGCGGTTATGAGAAAGGCGCGGGGAGGAGCGGAATATGCCCAACAGCGAAGATCGAACACCGGCGGACACCCTGATGCATGCGCCGGGCACCTCCGCCATCACGCCGGCGCGCGTGAGCGATATCGCAGTTGAGGTTACGCGCCTTTGCGGGTCCGTGCGCGCTTCGGCGCATCTTCTCGCTTTTAGCGACGAACCGGGCGACTTCCGCGCCGTGCTGGACCGCCGGCCGTCATGAGCGAAGATTGCTCCGCCCTTGATCTCGCGGAGGCCGCCGCGAGGCTTGCCGATGGGCGGCTCACGTCGGTCGCCTTGACGGAGGCCTGCCTTACGCGCGCGCGAACCTGGCAGGCGAGCCGTAATTGCTTCATCCACATCGACGCGGAGTCGGCGCTCGCAGCGGCGCGCGCGCGCGACGAGGAGATCAAGCGCGGCCATCGGCGCGGTCCGTTGCATGGCATTCCGCTCGCGCACAAGGACATGTTCTATCGCGAGGGGAGGGTTTCGACCGGCGGCAGCCGTATCCTGCGCGATGAAATTGCCAAGACCACCGCGACCGTTTTGCGGCGGCTCGATGCGGCCGGCGCGGTCGAAATCGGCACGTTGAACATGTCGGAGTTCGCGGCCGGGCCCACCGGGCATAACATTCACTACGGTCCCTGCCGCAATGCCTATGACGCGGCGTACGTCTCCGGCGGCTCGTCGAGCGGCTCGGCCGTCGCCGTAGCGGGGCGCGCGGCATTCGGCGCGCTCGGTTCCGACACCGGCGCATCGATCCGGCTGCCGGCGGCGTACAATGGCGTCGTCGGCCTCAAGCCCACCTACGGGCGGGTCAGCCGCCACGGTGCTATGCCGCGCTCATGGAGCCTCGATCACGTCGGCCCGTTCGCGCGCACGGCGTGGGACTGCGCGCTTTTGCTGCAGGCGATCGCCGGCGCGGATCCTGACGATTCCACCGCCAGCATGCGGCCGGTTCCGGACTACGCGGCGATGCTCGGCGCTGCCGATCTTTCCGGCCTGACCATCGGCGTCGCCGAGCACGGCGTCACGTTGGACCTGGACATCGCCGCCGCGATGCAGGCGAGCGTGCGGCAGTTGGAAAAGCTCGGCGCCAAGGTTCGCCGCATCGTGCTGCCGGACCTGTCGGCGGCGTTCCGCGTCGGCGAGACGATCATCAAGGGCGAGGCGGCGGCCATGCATCGGCAATGGCTGGAGACTCGGCCGCAGGATTATTCCAACAGCGTGCGTTTCCGCATCGAAGGCGGGCTTTATCTGCCCGCGACGGACTATATCGACGCCTTGCGCTTGCGTGCCGTCATGACGGCGCAATTCATTGCCGAGACCATGGCGGGCATCGACCTGTTGCATATCCCTGCGACACCGCTCCTCACGCCGACTGTCGCGGAGAGCGATATGGAGACGAAGGACAGCGAGACCCTGCTGACATTGTTCAGCCGACTGACGCATTTCATGCGTCCGTTCAATTTCTTCGGCCTTCCCGCGGTCAGCGTGCCGTGCGGGTTCTCATCGGCCGGGCTGCCGCTCGCGTATCAACTGGTCGGGCATCCGTTCAGCGAGGGCGTGATGCTGCGGGCGGTCGATGTCTATCAACGCGCGACCGACTTTCATCGCGCCGCTCCGCAGCTTTGAATGTCAGTGCGTCAGGCCTTGGTGCCCGGCATGGTGCCGGCCTTGAGGCTGGCGCAATGGTCGAAGATCTCGCCAGGCCGCGTAAACCACACTTTGTCGCGCTTCGGGTGCTCGACGATGTGCTTCAGCGCCCGCCGCAATGCGCGCAAGCGGTAAGGCTGTCCGACGATCATCGTGTGCAGCGCGATGCCGCAGACGAGCGGCTGGCGCTCGGCCTGCTCGATCATCTCGTCGAACTGGTCGACGATCATCTGCTCGAAGTCCACGGCCGTGTGGTGGCGCACCAGCATCATCGGCGAGTCGTTGATCTCGAGCGGATAGGGGACGGACATCAGCGGGCCTGAGCGCGTGCGCATCCAGATCGGCTGATCGTCGCATGGCCAATCCATCAGGAAGTCGAATCCCGCTTCCTTCAACAGGTCCGGCGTGACGCGGCTCTGCGACATCCAAGGACCCATCCAGCCGCGCGGCGCGTGGCCGCTGTGCTCGGCGATGGCATCGCGCACCTGGGCGATGAGGCGGGCCTCATCCTCCTCCCACATCTGGCCTTGCCGCTCCGCGTTGGTGCGGCCGTGGCCGATGATCTCGTCCTTGCGGGCCTTGATCGGTTCGAGGATTTCCGGCGCATAGTCGAAGATCGTGGTGTTGACGAGATGGCATGCCGGCAACTGCAACTCATCGAGCAGGTCGAAAAGACGCCAGACGCCGACGCGGTTGCCGTAGTCGCGCCAGGAGAACGTGCGCGGATCGGGCTGCGGCAACTCGGTCGAGACCGCGTGGCCGAGGCCGGTCCCAAAAGCAAAATGCTCGATATTGATGCCGAGATAGACGGCGAGGCGTTTGCCGCCCGGCCAATCGTAGTTGGCGCGGCGCGGTAGCGCCGAATAGTCGTATCGATCGTGATGCGGCAATTTCATTTCATTCATCCGACGTTTCTTAATTGGTTATATGCCGAGATAAGCGCTCTGCACTTTGGGGTCGCGTAGCAGCTCGGCGGAAGGACCTTCCGCCGTTTTCTGGCCGAGTTCAAGGATGACGGCGCGATCGGCGAGCGCCAGCGCCCAGTTGGCGTTTTGCTCGGCGAGAATAACGGCGAGCGCCTCGCGCGTCTGAATTTCCTTCAGGATGTCCCCGATACGTTCGACGACGATCGGAGCAAGCCCCAGTGACGGCTCGTCGAGGAGAAACAGTTTTGGCCGGCTCATGAGGGCGCGGCCGATCGCCAGCATCTGCTGCTCGCCGCCGGAGAGGCTGCTCGCGCGTTGCCCCGAGCGTTCGCGCAGGCGCGGAAAATACGTGTAGATCTGTTCGATACGTTCGGCCGCTTCGTTGGCGTTGCGGCTGTAGGCGCCGATGTTGAGGTTCTCCAGGACCGTGAGGCTTGCGAAAACACGGCGGCCTTCGGGCGAGAAACCGATCCCCTCGCGCACGATCTCCGACGGTTTGCGGCCTTTCAGGTCCTTGCCCTGCCAGAGGATTTCGCCGCTGCGATAGGGCGCCATCCCGAGGATCGCCTTCAGCGTGCTGCTCTTGCCGGCGCCGTTCGAGCCGACGAGCGCAAGAATCTCGCCGGCCTCAAGCGAAAGCGACAGGTCGCTGGTGCCGACGATCTGCCCGTAGCGGACGTTGAGATTATTCAGCGCGAGCAGCGGCATAGCTTTTTCCGAGGTAGGCCTCGATCACTTTGGGGTCGCGCAGCACGTCGCGCGGCGCGCCTTGCGCCAGCTCTTGTCCGTGGGCGATGACGACGACGCGATCGCAAAGCCCGGAGATGAAGCGCATATTGTGGTCGATGACGACGACGGTGATGCCGCGCTCGCGCACGCGCTTGATCGTGTCTCGCACCTGGTCGGTTTCATGCGCGCTCAGGCCGGCGACGGGCTCGTCGAGCAGGATCAATGAAGGCCGCGCGGCGAGCGCGATCACGATGCCGAGGGTCTTCTGGTAGCCGTAAGGCATGCTACCGGCGATCGTATCGGCGACCGAAGTGAGTTCGAGCCAGTCCAACAACTCGCTTACAAGCGCCTCCGCCGCCTCACGTTTTCGTTTTGCCGCCGGTGTGTCGAACAGCGTGGCTACGAAGCCGGGATAGAGCGTCAGATAGGCGCCGCGCATCGCGTTTTCGCGAACCGTGCGGTCGCCGTAGACCACGGTCGCCTGGAAGGTGCGGACGAGGCCGCGCCGCGCCAGCAGATGCGGCGCCATGCCGGTGACGTCTTCGTTCTTGAACGCCACGCGCCCGGCGTTCGGCTTGACGACGCCGCTGACGAGGTTGACCACCGTCGTCTTCCCGGCCCCGTTCGGACCGATGAGCCCGAGAATCTCGTTCTGCCCGACGGAGAAGCTGAGGTCGCCGACGGCGCGCAGGCCGCCATAGACGCGCGTCAGACCTTCGACCTGAAGCAACGTGTTCATGATCGACGACCCGCCAGCAAGCGCCGTACGCGGGCGGTCAGTTCGAGAATGCCGCCGGGCAATGCCGCCATGACGACGATCAGAATGATGCCGAAAATGACGCGTTGCAGCTCGACGTAACCGCGCAGGAGTTCCGGCAGGACGGTGAGGAAGACCGAGCCGATGATCGGGCCGATCAGGTGGTTCATGCCGCCTATGACGTTCATGACGACAAGGTTGAGCGAATCGACCATTCCGAAGGAACTTGGATCGACGTAGTGCAGGAAGTGCACGAGCAGGGCACCGTGCACGCCCGCCAGCGCGCAGGCGATGACGAAGATCGTTACCTTGAGTCGTAGCGCCGGAACGCCCGAGCACTGCGCGACCCGCTCCGACTCGCGTACGGAATCCATGGCGCGGCCGACTTCCGAGGTGAGGACGCGGGCGCAAAAGCCGACGCAAAGCAGCGCCATCACCAGTGCGAAATAGTAAAAGGCATGAGGGTCGGCCAAGGCCGGGTAGGGCGCCGGGATGCCGAAGATGCCGTTCGATCCGCCGGTCATCGACGTCCATTCGACGAACACCATGCGGATGATTTCGCCGAGCAGGAAGGTCACGAGAACGAAATATTTTCCGGTCAGCCGCAGCACCACCGGGCCGATGAGCAATGCGAGAGCCGCGGCCGCGGCGGCGCCTGCCGCAAGGCTGACCGCGAACGGCAACTGCAACTTCATCACCAGCAGGACGCAGACATAGGCGCCGACACCCATGAAGCCCGCATGGGCGAAGGAGATATGCCCGGTGCGGATAATGAGGTGCAGGCTGGTGGCGCCGATCACGCTCAAGGCAACGAGCGTCCCCATTGTGAGCAGAAACGTGTTCTCGTGAACGAGCGGCCAGATGGCGGCGAACGCTATGAAAGCGAGGATCAGCAGATTGCGGACACGGCGGTTCCCGGCGTCCTGCGCCTTGCGCTCGAAGGCGCTGGTCGGTCCGAGCTCGCCGACGCGCACGGTTTCAGATGTCGTATCGGTCATTCGGGTTTGCCCAAGAGCCCCCACGGCCTGAAGATCAGCAGCGCGATGACCACGCCGAACGATACGAACGACGACACGGCGGCCCCGTAGAAGGTGGAGAGGATGCTTTCGGTGAATCCAAGGATGACGCCGCCGAGCGCCGCTCCGGGGATGCTGCCCATGCCGCCGAGAATGACGACGACGAACGCGACGATAAGCGGCCGCTCACCCATGAAAGGAGAGAGCGCGTAGATTTGCGCATAGAGGCCGCCGGCCAGCGCCGTCATGAAGATCGCAACCAGGAAAGCCAGACGATAGATCGTGCGGGTGTCGATGCCTTGGGCTTCCGCGATCTCGACGTCGTCGGCGGTGGCGCGCATCGCGACACCATAGCGCGTCTTGGTCATGAACAGCCAAAACGCCAGCAGGGCGATGATCGCGATGCCGATGACCATGAGACGGTCGGCCGCGAGGATCAGTCCGCCGAGGCGGAGAACGCCATTGAAGGCCGGCGGTATCGAGCGCTCATAGACGTCCCAGATGATGACGCTCGAAAACATCAGCGCCATGTTCAGGCCGAGCAGGCCGATCATGCTCTGGAACATCTTCTGATAGAACCAGCGGAAGACGAGCGTTTCCAGGACGAGCGACAGCACCGCGACGATCAAGGCCGCCAAGGGCACCGCGAGCGGATAGGGCAGCGCGTATTTTCCGTAAAGATAATAGAGCGCGTAGCCGCCGAGCATGGCGAAGGCGCCGTGCGCGAAGTTGACGACGCGCATGATGCCGAACAGCAGCGTGAAGCCGAGCGCGATCAAAACGTAGATCGCGCTCAGGCTTAAGCCGTTGACGATCACCTGCCCGATGATGATAGGCGACAGCATTAATCCGCTCGAATTTGCGGTTGCGTTGAAGATGACCGGCGGGCAGAGCCGCCGATCATCGCGTGCCTGTCGTCAGCGCTTTTCCGGCGTCAGCTTATCGCGGATGACCGATTTCCCGTTCTTGACCTCGACGATCCAGAAGGGAAGCAACAGCTGGTGCGCGACGCCGTAGTCCGCCTGGCCGCCCCAGATCACCGGACCATACATGCCGGAATCGTATCCCTCGACTTTCATGAGCGCGTCGCGCACGGGGGTGACGTCGGTCGAGCCCGCCGTCTCCAGCGCCTTGAACAGGATTTTCGCGGCGTTGTACCAGCCGGGCGCCTGGGCGTTGATGATGCCGTCCCACTTCGCGTGATAGGCCTTGTCGAAGGCCTGGGCCTGCGGCGAGCTGAAGTCGAAGGTCTCGTAGGAGAGGAAGCCGTCCGCCAGCGGCCCCGCCACGTTGATGATCTCGTCGACGGAAGGACCGCCTACCTGCCAGATCATCTTCTGGTAGCCGGCTTGGCGCGCCTGCTTCAGCAGGAGGCCCGCTTCGCCCGGCGCATTGCTGTTGAGGTCGAAGAGGTCGACGTTCTGCGCCATCATGCGCGTGAGCAGCGGCGTGAACTCCTTCATGCCGCGGTCGTACATTTCCGTCCAGACCTCGATGCCGTTCGCCTTGTAGGCTTCGACGAGGGTCGGAATCACCGCCTGTCCCACGGCGTCATTCGGCGCGATAAGCGCCACCTTCTTCACCGCCGGGTAGTTCGTGTGCAGCCACTTGATCATGGCCGGACCGAACTCGGTGTTCGAGTTCATGACGCGGAAATTGTAGGGCGACTTGGCGTCGTTCTTGAGGATCGCCGGCGCGAATCCGTTTGAAAGTTGGATCACCTTCGCGGGCGAACTCACGGCGACGGAAGCCAGCACCGGCGGCGAGCCGATCGGCCCGATGATGTACTTGACCTTGTCGAGATTCACGAGACGGTCGGCGGCGGTCTTGCCGCCCGTCGCCGTATACTGGTCGTCGTACATGACGAGCTTCGGCATGTAACTCTTGCCGCCGATCTTGAGGCCGCCGGCTTTTACGGCTTCATCGATCGCGAGCGTGACGCCGCGCTGCAAGGCAAGCCCCCAAGCCGTTCCGCCGCCCGAAAGGCTGCCGATGGCGCCGATCTTCAGTTCTTCCTGAGCATATGTCGTTGCTGTTCCAGCAAGAAGCGCTGCGGCGATGGTTGCCGCCTTCAAAGACGTTCTCATCATGATTTGACTCTCCCCGTGCAAGTTCCGCTGAAGCGGTCGTTTTGAGTATTGTATACCATGCTATGCTTTTGCATTTCGGCCGGTCAACCCGTCACGCGCCGGCCTCGCAGGTGTTTCGAGTGGCGAGCGCGCGTCATGTTGTCTCGATCAATTTGGCCGCGTCGGAAGACAAGGCGTCGCCCGGTTGATTGATGGCGAGCTTGGAGACGTCCTCGCGCCGGCGAAGGCGAAAGGCATAAGCCGGCGGAAGAAGCTCGAACGGATCCTCCACGCCGAGCGCGTGAGCGGCGTGCGCGGGCCAGTCGGCATGATACATCAGCTCGCGCGCCATCGCGATGATGTCGGCGTCTCCGCTGCGCAGGATGTCTTCAGCCTGTCGCGGTTCGGTGATGAGACCGACGGCGATCGTGGCGATGCCGACTTCCTTTTTCACGCGACGCACGAAGGGCATGTGATACCCCGGCACGCGCGGCACGATCGGCATCGCGGAGTCGCCCGAGATACCACCTGATGAACAATCGATCGCGTCGATGTCGCGCGCTTTCAGGGCGGCGGCGAGGGCGGCCGTGTCGTCGACATCCCAGATCCCGCCACGCCCGTCGACGCTCGACACCCGGAAGAACAACGGTTTATGCGCGGGCCATGCAGCGCGGACCGCCTCCGCGATCTCGAGCGCCAGCCGCATCCGGCCGTTGCGGTCCCCGCCGTAGGCATCGTCGCGCTTGTTGGTGATGGGCGAGAGGAATTGGTGGATCAGGTAGCCGTGAGCGCCGTGAATCTCCAAGACGTCGAAGCTCGCGCGGTCGCAGCGGCGCGCGGCGTCCGCCCAATGCGCCACGACGTCCTGAATTTCGCGCGGCGTCAGGGGATGACAGGTCTGGCGGCCAGGTCCGACGGAAATGGCGCTCGCCGAAACCGGCTTCCATGGCGGAAGGCCGTGCGCCGTGTCCGCCTCGGTCAGCGGCGTCCAATCGCGCATCGCGCCATGCGACGCGGCGCGTCCGCCGGAATGGCCGAGTTGGATGGCCGGCGTTGCGCCGACGCTGCGGATAAGATCGGCGATGCGGCGGAAAGCAGAAATCTGATCATCGCGCCACAGGCCGGCGCAGCCATAGGTTTTCCGGCCCCGTTCTTCGACGGCGGTCTCTTCGTAGAAGACCAGGCCGGTGCCGCCGAAAGCGAGCCGCCCGAGATGGACGAAATGCCAGTCGGTCGGCATGCCGTCTTCCGACATGTACTGACACATCGGCGACGCCATGATGCGGTTGCGCACCGTCACGCCGCGCCACGACATCGGCCGGAAAAGGAGCGGGAGCTTCGGATCGCCGGCGCTCATCCGCTCCTCCTTTCCCCGCGACGCATTGACCGTGGTGCCCACCTTGCGCCGAGGATTACTTCGCGCCGTAAACGCGCGCGGCAAAATCCGTTGTGATGTATCCGTCAGCAAGGTCGTTTTCGATCGCCGCGGCGCTTCGCTCCGCCGGGGAGCCGTAGCCGCCGGCGCCGTTGAGGCGGAAGCTGACGACGTCGCCGTGCTTCAATGTCCGCACTTCCTTGGAGGTCATACGGATCGCTTCGCCGTCGGGATTGAGGATCGTCTCGGCGATGGTGCCGGCGCCGCCGCCGAACAAGCCGAAACCGGCGCTGCCGTGGCGGTCGCTGAGCAGCGTCATGACCGCGGAACTCGTCTGCAACTCGACATCCTTGCGGATGGCGCAGCCCCCGCGATAGCGCCCGGGGCCGGACGAGTCGGCAAGCAGTTCGAACCGGCGCACGACGATCGGGCTGTTGGTTTCGTGCACTTCGACCGGGATGTTGGCGCAATTCATCACCGGGCTTAGCGCCTCGGCCCCATCCTTGTTCGAGCGCCCGCCGTAACCGCCGAGGATGAGATCGTAAAAGATGAACGGCTTGCCGGTGCGATCGTCGATGCCGCCGATATTGGGGTTGCTCCAGTGCGAGAACGCGCCCATGGCGCGATCCGGCATGGCTTGCGAGAGCGCCCCGTTGATGACGTCGAAAATACGGATCTGCAACGCGGCACGGCCTCCGCTAGCGGCCGGGAAGCGCGGATTGAAGAAGCTGCCTTCGCGCGCCGTCGCCTTGATCGGCCGGATAGCGCCGTCATTTTGCGGCAGCAGCGCATCCGCGAACACCTTCACGGCGAACAGTGTGTAGGCGCGCGTGTAACTGAGGTAGGAGTTGATCGCCACGCCGACCTGATCGCTGCTGCGAGAGAAGTCGGCCGTGATGTCGTCGTCTTTCACGGTGATGTCGACGGCGACGGTGACGATGCCGTCACCCGGCCCGCAATCGTCCAACTGATCCTGGAAGCTGTAGACGCCATCCGGAATCTTGCGGATGAGGTCGCGCATGCGCATCTCGGACTTCTCGAAGATGGTCTCGACCGCCGTGTCGATCTGCGCGCGCCCGTATTCCTTGTAGAGTTTCACCAGTCGCTGCGCGCCAATGAAATTCGCGTTGCGCTGCGCCGAAAGGTCGCCGCTGACTAGGTCGGGAACACGCACGTTTCCAAGGATCAGCCGGAGAATATCCTCGTCGAACTCGCCGTTGCGCACGAGGCGCACGGGCAGGATGCGCACGCCTTCCTGATAGGCTTCGGTGACGCCCTGGACCTTCTGCGACCCCGGCGCCGCGCCGCCCATGTCGACGTGATGGGCGGTGTTAACGACGTAGCCGATCAACTCCTCGCCGATGAAGACGGGAGTGACAAGGAAGCAGTCAGGAAAGTGTCCGGAACCAAGCGCCGAGTCGTTGAGGAGCACGCCATCGCCAGGCCGCAGCGTGCCTTCGGGGAAAAACTTCAGGACGTTCTTCACGACGAAGGGCATGGCGCCCAGATGGCCCGGGGTGAAGTTGCCCTGCGCGATCAGCCGGCCGGTGGGGTCGAAGACGCCGGTGGAGAAGTCCTCCGCCTCGCGGACGGCCTCGGAAAACGCCGTATGACGCAGCGTCGTGCCCATCTCGTCCGCGATCGAGATGAAGCTGTTCCACAGCACCGAAAGGGTGATGGGGCTGAGATTCTCACGCGCCTTCGTCATCGTCACCCACCATGATCACCAGATTGCCATGCTCGCTGACCGATGCGCTGTCGCCCGGCAGGACGAGCACCGTCGACTCGCGTTCCTCGATGATTGCCGGACCTTCTATAACCTCGCCGCGTGCGAGGGCGTAGCGATCATAGACCGCGCAATCGACGAAGCCTCCCTTTTCGGGGAAGTAGGCTTTGCGTTCTCCGCGCTTGGCAGTCCCGGCCTTGTCGGGAAGCGCCGGCTTCTCGCGCCCGCTCGTGACGGTATTCGGCAATGTCGCCGCGAGGTACCAATCGACGATTTCGATGCCGGCGTTGCGATCCCGATATCCGTAAACCTGCGCGTAGGCCTCTTGAAAGCGCTTGGCGGCCTCGTCGGCGAATGTCGCGTCAAGCGCGCCGTTCGGAAGATCAACGCGGATTTCGTGGCCTTGGCCGGCGTAGCGCATATACGCGAAACGCGACCAGACCGGCTTGGCTTGGCCGCGCAGGCGGTCGAGATCGCGCTGAACGCGTTTTTCCAGGTCCGCATAGATGTCGGCCGCGGCATTTTCGATGCCGGGCGCGAGGCGCAGCACATGCGTGATCGACTGGTCGAGCTTGCTGTTCGCTTCAAGGAGGCCAATGGCGGACCCAACGCCTGCGCCGTGCGGCACGATCACCTTGGGGATTCCGATGGCGCGCGCCAGCCGACAGGCATGCAGCGGCCCGGCGCCGCCGAACGCAACCATCGTGTATTTTCGCGGATCGCGGCCCCGCTCGACGGACACGATGCGCATGGCGCGTTCCATGTTCGTATTCGCGATCGTATAGATGCCCCAGGCCGCTTCGGCGGGCTCCAGGCCAAGCGGCTCGCCGATGTGCTTCGCGATCCCGGCCGTGGCGCCGGCGAGGTCGAGCGGCATTGCGCCGCCGTTGAAGGATTTGGAGTCCAGATAGCCGAGCACCAGGTTGGCGTCGGTGACGGTGGGGCGCGTGCCGCCGCGACCGTAGCAAATGGGACCGGGCTCCGCACCAGAACTTTCGGGGCCGACCTTGATCAGGCCCATATCGGTCGCGCCGATGCTGCCCCCGCCGGCTCCGATTTCGAGAAGCTCGATGGCCGCGATGTTGAGCGGCAGTCCGCTGCCCTTGCGATAGCGCACCTGATCGACCTCGAAGGTCGGCACGATCGCCGGCACGCCGTGATCGATGGCGCCGAGTTTCGCGGTCGTGCCGCCCATGTCGAACGTCAGGACGTGCTCGAAGCCTTCCTCGCGGCCGACCTCGGCGCACATCAGCACGCCGGCCGCCGGCCCGGACTCAACGATGCGGATGGGATTTTCCGCGGCGAGTTCCGGCGACACCAGGCCGCCGTTCGACTGCATGAGGAAAAGGTCGGCATTGACGCCGCGCGCCGCCAAGGACTTCTCCAGCGCGCGCACATATTTGCCGACCAGCGGCTTGATGTAGGCGTTGGCGACGGCCGTGCTGGTGCGCTCGTATTCGCGAAACTTGGCTGAAACGTCCGATGAGAGCGAGATCGAAAGGCTGTCGTTGGCGGAGGCCGCGCGCTCGCCGATGAGCCGTTCGTGGGATGGGTCGGCGTAAGCATGCAGCAGCGATACGGCGAGCGACTCGTAGCCACGCTCATGAATTTCAGCGAGCAGGGCGTCGATATCTTCCGTCCGCGCTTTGCTCTCCACGCGCCCATCGTAGTGGACCCGCTCGGCAAGCTCGAAAATATCGCGCCTTCGAACCAGCGGTTGCGGCTTGTCCAGGTAGAGGTCGTACGTTTCGTAGCGCTTCTGGCGCCCGATGATGAGGATATCGCGGAAGCCCTTGGTGGTAATGAGCGCGGTTTTCGCGCCCTTGCGCTCGAGAACCGCGTTCGTCGCGACCGTTGTCGCGTGCAGCAGCGTCGTCACGTCGCCGGCGGGCACGCCGGTGCGCTGGAGGATTTCTCCCAGGCCTTCCAGCACGCCGCGTGCGGGCTCGCTCGGCGTTGAAGGAAGCTTTCCGAAATGGCGCTTCCCTGTTCGCGTGTCCTCGAGAACGAAATCGGTAAAGGTTCCGCCGATATCAAATGCGATCCGTATCATAAGCGAACGTCATGCCTCGTTGCCGGATTGTGTGCCATTGAATACAATCGACAGAGGCTTGTCAAAGAAGAAGGCTGTGCGGTGCGATGACGCATCGGCTGTTGTCCCTGCTCGACTATGAGATGGCATCCCAGCGCTACGCGCGGGGACAATGGAAAGCCGACACCTTTTACTCACGTCTGCTTTTCTGGGCGGAGCGGCAGCCCAACGCATGGGCGGCGCGGGACGGTGCGCGGCGTTTGACCTATGCACAGCTTCTCGCATGGGCGGATGCGCTCGCGGAAGAGCTCGCGACGCGCGGTGTGCGGCCCGGCGAGCGCGTTGCGGTCTGGCAGCCAAGCCGCGTCGAGTCGGTTGTCGCGCTGCTGGCTTGCTCGCGCATGGATTACGTCTGCGTACCGTCCCTGCATCGCGATTCGACGACGGGCGACGTGCTTGCGCTGCTCGAGCGTTGCAGCGCCGCGGCGCTGATCGGCGAGCGTGGCTGGGGCGCCGATAGCGCGCGGCGGGATATTTTCGCGGAGCTGGGAAGCGTCGGTTCCATCCGCTGCGCCTTTCCGCTTGCGCCGCTTGCCGACCTCGCGCGTGATCCCGCGGGGCGGCATGAAGGGATTCCGACGGCGCGCAGCGGCGGACGCGCCTATTCGACCAATCCCGATCGCATCTTTTATCTCGCCTTTACCTCGGGCACGACCGGGCAGCCGAAAGGCGTCATGCATTCCGACAATACGCTTTTGTCCAACGGGCGCGCGATCGCGGGCGACTGGCAGCTTGATACGTCCGCGGTGATCTACACGCTGAGCCCGATGAGCCACAATATGGGCACGGTGAGCCTTGCGATCGCGCTCACCTGCGGCGGCGAACTGGTTCTGCACGGCGCGCTCGATCAGAAAAGAGCGCTGGATCGCATCGTCGAGACCGGCGCGACCTACCTGATCGGCGTGCCGACGCATGCGATCGATCTTCTCACCGAACTGCGCCGTTGCGATGCGACAAGCCTCGGTGCCGTGCGGGCGTTTCAGCTTGCCGGTTCGGCCATTCCGCGGCAATTGGCCGAATCGCTTCTCGCTCTTGGCGTGGTGCCGCAGAACACCTACGGCATGACGGAGAACTGTTCGTTCCTCTACACGCGCCGCGACGACCTGACCGCGGTCATCGTCGAGACCTGCGGACGTTGCGCCGACGGCATGGAGATTGCGCTGTGGGATCCTGACGATCCGGACCGTCTGGCCCCGCCCGGCGCGGTCGGCGAGATCGGTGTTCGCGGAGCGAGCCAAATGCTCGGCTATTTCGACGACCAGCCGGCAACCGAGCGTTCGCTGAACAACGGCGGCTGGTTCATGACCGGCGATCTTGCGCGGCGGGTCGGCGAGAACTTCGCGGTCGTCGGGCGGAAGAAGGACCTCATCATCCGTGGTGGCCACAACATTCACCCGGCGAAAGTCGAAGACCTCGTGATGCGCCATGCGGGCGTGCTGAAAGCGGCGGCGTTTCCCGTGTCCGACGAGAGGCTGGGCGAGCGGATGTGCCTCGCGGTTATCGCGCGTGCCGATGCGCCGCCGACGGGTGACGAAATCCTGGCGCATCTGCATCGGCTCGAACTGTCGCGCTACGAGATGCCGGAATATTTCCTTTGCGTCGATGCGTTTCCGCTCACCGCGAGCGGCAAGATCCTCAAGCGAGAGTTGGTTCGCATGGTGGCGTCTGGCGAGATGCGGCCCGCTCGGATACGATGGAGCGACCCGTGAGGACGAGTGGCGGTCAAACTTGCAATCGCCGTCCGTCAAACAGCGTTTCCAAACGGAGAATTCCGCCGTAGCGCGGGCGTTCTAGGATGCAAGAAAACCGGCAAGGTTGCCAATCGTCGAGATTCCGGGGCGTCTGGCCGGTTTGGCGGTAGCCCCAATTCCACAAGGACCCATCGAACAATGACAATCGCCAATTCCACGCGGGCGCGCGATATCGAATACTACATTCACCCGCAAACGAACCTGCAGGCCCATGAGCAGAATGGGCCGATGGTGATCTCGCGCGGAGAGGGAATCTACGTCTACGACGACAACAACCGCGAGTATATCGAAGGCGCCGCGGGACTCTGGTGCGCGTCGCTCGGTTTCTCGAACGAGCGCCTTGCCAAGGTCGCTTACGATCAAATCCGCAAGCTTGGATTTTATCACAGCTACCGCAGCCACTCGCACGAGGCGGCCATCGACCTTGCGGAAAAGCTGATCCAGATCGCGCCGGTGCCGATGTCGAAGGTGCTGCTGCAGTGCTCGGGTTCGGAGGCGAACGATACCGCGATCAAGCTCGTCTGGTATTATCATCACGCGATCGGCAAGCCGGAGAAGCGCAAGATCATCAGCCGCATGGGCGCCTATCACGGCAGCACGGCGGCCTCGATCAGCGCTTCCGGAAAGCCGGAGATGCATGCCGACTTCGGCCTTCCGTTCCCGCAGTTCCGTCACACCGAGAACCCGCATTACTACCGCCGGCACAACGAGGGCGAGAGCGAAGAAGCCTTCGCGACGCGGATGGTGGACGCGCTCGAGGCGATGATCCTGGAGGAAGGGCCGGAGACGGTCGCCGCCTTCTTCGCGGAGCCGGTGATGGGGGCGGGCGGCGCGATCCTGCCGCCGAAAACCTATTTCGAGAAGGTGCAGGCGATCCTGAAGAAGTACGACATCCTGTTCGTCGCGGACGAAGTGATCTGCGGTTTCGGCCGGACCGGCAATATGTGGGGGTCGCAGACCTACAACCTGCAGCCTGACATCATCTCGTGCGCGAAAGCGCTGTCCGCGGCGATCCAGCCGATCTCGGCGCTGCTGATCAACGAGAAGGTCTACAAGGCGATGCTGTCGCAGAGCGGCAAGCTCGGCAGTTTCGCGCACGGCTACACCTACACCGGCCATCCGGTCGCCGCGGCGGTCGCGCTCGAAGTTCTGAAAATCTATGACGAGATCGACATCGTTCAGCATGTGAAGCGGGTCGGCGCCCATTTCCAGAAGGGCCTTGCGAAGCTCGCGGATCACCCGCTTGTCGGCGATGCGCGCGGCGTGGGCCTGATTGCGGGCGTCGACCTCGTCTCCAATAAAAAGACCCGTGAACCTTTGCCGGGTGCTTCGCGCATTCAGGATCGCGCCAAAGCCAACGGTTTGATCCTGCGCTTCATCGGCAATCGCGTGGCCTTCTCGCCCCCGCTCATCATCACCGAGGAGCAGGTGGACGAGATGCTGTCGCGCCTGAAGAAGACGCTGGACGAGGCGCAGACGGAGTTGCGCACCCACTGACCGGCAAGTGCGCCATATCAGCGCGACAAGGTCGTGATTCCGGCGCTCCCGCCAGGTAACCGGCCACGTTCGGGCCGCGGCGATATTGCTCCCACCTCCCACGGTGCGCAATATTCCCGGCTTGGGCGCGGTCGGCGCCGTGGTATGGAGCGCCTGGTTGCCATGAGTCCGCGCGTGGATCTGCTGACACTGCGGCTCTTTGTTGCGGTCGTCGAGGAAAGCAGCCTGACCAAGGCGGCCGAGCGCTACAACATCGCGAACTCGGCGGTGAGCAAGCGCATTTCGTTTCTGGAGGAGACGTTCAAGATCGAGCTTCTGCATCGCCTCCACAAGGGGGTGGAGCCGACACCGGAAGGCCTCGCGCTTCTGCGCCACGCGCGCGAGATCATCCGTTCGGTCGACGACCTCGAAGGGGAACTGCATGAATTCGCCAAGGGCACGCGGGGGAGCATTCGCGTGGTGGCGAACGAATCCACGATTTTCGGATACCTGCCGGAAGAGCTGAGTGCGTTTCTCGACCGGTTTCCGCTGGTGCAGGTGAGCTTCCAGGCGCAGACAAGCCACGCCGTCGTGCAGTCGATCATCGATAACGTCGCCGATATCGGCATCTTTGCCGGGGAATTTCCAACGGCGGATCTGCAGGTCTTCAAATACAAGCAGGACCGCATCGCCGTCGTCGTCCCGAA
>JBDHSU010000020.1:0-38413 GCA_039808325.1 Variibacter sp.
TCAAGAAGGAGAAGGGAGGGGCGCCGCCGCAATTCGCGCTGCGGGAGAACCCGGACATCCTTTCGACCGTTGCGCATATGACACGCGGACGGCCGCGCCTCGTCGTCGGATTCGCGGCGGAGACCAACGACGTGATCGCGAACGCCAAGACGAAGCTCGCGCGCAAGGGCTGCGACTGGATCGTCGCCAACGACGTTTCGCATGCAGGCGGCGTGATGGGGGGCGAGCGCAACACCGTGCATCTCGTCACCGCGGCCGGCGTCGATTCCTGGCCGACGCAAAGCAAGCAGGGCGTTGCCGAGCGTCTCGTCGGGCGCATCGCCTCCGCGCTCGAAACGAAGCGCTGATGCCGATCGCGGTGCGCATTCAGCGGTTGCCGCACGGCGCCGACGTACCCTTGCCGCGCCGGCAGAGCGCGCAGGCCGCCGGCCTCGACCTGCATGCCGCGGTCCCCGACAATGCGCCGGTCGTCATCGCGCCTGGGAAATATGCCGCGGTCCCGACCGGAATGGCGCTCGCCCTTCCGCCGGGGACGGAGGCGCAAGTGCGCCCGCGCTCCGGCCTTGCCGCAAAGCATGGCGTGACGGTGCTCAACAGCCCCGGCACGATCGACGCCGACTACCGCGGCGAGGTGAAAGTGCTGCTGGTCAATCTCGGAGAGCGGTCTTTTGCGGTGCGGCGCGGCGAGCGGATCGCGCAGCTCGTCTTCGCGACCGTCACGGAGGTCGAATTGCTGGAGACCGACGCTCTCGACGCCACGTCGCGTGGCGCCGGGGGGTTCGGCTCGACCGGGTGACAGGGGCGCATGCGTGGCCGAAACGACACGGTCGGCAACTTTCGTGATCGGTTCGGCGATTTGCGCCCCGTTCTCCGGCGTTAAAGGCGGACGGGACGGCCGTTCACGATCTGGACTCTTAACGCTCGAATCCCTCGGGGCTAAAGTGCATTGATTCGGCAGGAGCGGGGCGGCCTGCCTATTCGGATTCCGGGATCACGGCGCGGCGGCCTGGTTACGGACGCGGGGGCGACGACGGATGCGACAAACGATCCGGACGATGGGCGGGGGCCTGTATGCCTGTCCGCGGCGTTGTGGATTCGGAGCCCTGTCCATCCTGGTCGCTTGCGGCTACGCGACATCCGCTTCCGCTCAAGATTCAGGAACCTTGTCCGTCATCGGCGACTATATCGCCGCGTTCGGCAGCCTCGAACGGCATGAGATTGCGGCGCTCGCGCTGACGCTCGGCATCATCGCGTTCGCGGTGCTCACCGCCATCATGCTGGTACGGCTGCGCCGCGAGGCGGCGCGGCTCGAAGTCACCGCACGGACGGAAATCACGAATCTCAAAGCCGATCTCGATCGCGCAACCACCCTTCTGCTTTCCGAGCCGCAGGTCATCGTGACCTGGCCGGCCGACGACGGCGAGCCGGATATTCTCGGCGACACCGCGGGTGTCACGGCGGCGCCGGTCGCGCGCCGCGCGCTCTCGTTCGGCGCGTGGCTGTCTGCGGATTCGGCGCGCGCGCTCGACCATGCCGTGGAACAGTTGCGCGCGCGCGGCGAAGCCTTCGCCATGAACCTTTCGACGCCCGCCGGCCGTCACATCGAGGCGGAAGGGCGGCCGATCGGCGGCCGCGCCGTGCTGCGCCTGAAGGAATCGACGGGCACGCAGCGCGCGCTCGCCGAGTTGCAGGGCGCGCACCGGCAGCTTCTCTCCGACGTCGAGATATTGCGCGCTCTGATCGAACGCCTGCCGTCGCCGTTCTGGGTCCGTCGTCCGGACGGGCAACTCGCCTGGGTCAACGACGCCTATGCGCGTGCGGTCGAGGCGTCGGACAAGGCCGACGCGGTGCATCGCCAGATCGATCTGCTGGAACAGCCCGCGCGCCTGGAGCAGGCGCGCATGCGCGCGCAGGGCGAGCCCTATCTCGCCCGCATTCCCGTGATCGTGGCCGGCGCGCGGCATCTGCTCGACGTGCTGGACGTTCCCTCGCAAAACGGCAGCGCCGGCATCGGCATCGATGCGACGGAAGCGGAGACGATGCGCACCGAACTGGGGCGCATGATCGAAGCGCATCGGCGCACGCTCGATCAATTGCATTCGGCCGTGGCGAGTTTCGGCGCGGATCATCGGTTGACGTTCTATAACGCGGCGTATCGCTCGCTGTGGGGGCTCGACGCCGGTTTTCTCGATCAGCAGCCGGCCGACTCGGCGGTGCTCGACCGTCTACGCGCGATGCGAAAGCTGCCGGAACAGGCCGACTTCCGCGCCTGGCGCACGCAGCTCTACGAGGCGTACCGCGCGATCGAGCCGAAGGAGCACTGGTGGCACTTGCCGGACGGCCGCACGCTGCGCGTCGTCACGACGCCGAACCCGGAAGGCGGCGTCACCTATGTCTTCGACGATCTGACCGAGCGCTTCGACCTCGAGCGCCGCCACGACGCCTTGCTGCGCGTGCAGGGCGAGACGCTCGACAATCTCGCCGAGGGCGTCGCCGTGTTCGGCAGCGACGGGCGCATGCGGCTGAGCAATCCGGCGTTCATGAAGATGTGGAAGGTGTCGCCGGCGCTGCTCGGCGATCGGCCGCATATCGAAGCGGTCATCGAGCGCTGCAAGGGCCTCTACGACGACGCCGATTTCTGGCAGGCGCTGCGCGGCGCCATCACCGGCTTCGAGCGCACCGGAATCATCTCGGAGCATCTGGAGCGCTCCGACGGCAGCGTCGTCAATTGCGCGACGGTGCCGCTGCCCGACGGCGCGACGCTGGTCACGTTCCAGGACACGACCGATACCGTCAACGTCGAGCGGGCGCTGCGCGAGCGCAACGACGCGCTGGAAATGGCGGACGAGCTCAAGAACGACTTCGTCCACCACGTCTCGTATGAACTACGCACGCCGCTCACCAACATCATCGGCTTCGCGCATCTCCTGCACGACCCTTCGACCGGGCCGTTGACCGACAAGCAGGCCGACTATCTCGGCTACATTTCCTCGTCGAGCGCGGCGCTGCTCGCGATCATCAACGACATCCTCGATCTCGCCTCGATCGACGCCGGCGCGATGAAGCTCGACCTCGGGCCGGTGGACATCCGCCACACCATCGATGCCGCCGCCGAGGGGGTGCAGGATCGCCTCGCCGAGAAGGCCTTGCGGCTCGACCTGCGGGTGGCGCCGAATGTCGGGAGCTTTGTCGCCGACGAACGGCGGATTCGGCAGGTCCTGTTCAATCTTCTGTCCAACGCCATCGCCTTCTCGCCGGCATCCGAGACCATCACGTTGCGGGCGGAGCGGCGCGAGGGGGCGCTGGTGGTCTCGATCGCCGACCGGGGGCGCGGCATTCCGGCCGAGATCGTCGATCGCGTCTTCAACCGCTTCGAGACCCACGCGCTCGGCTCGCAGCATCGCGGCGCCGGCCTCGGATTGTCGATTGTGCGCTCGTTTGTGGAGCTGCATGGTGGTAGCGTCAGTCTCGAAACGGCCGAGGGGCGTGGAACCACCGTGACGTGCGTGTTTCCTTTGGAGCAGACCCACCGGCGCGTTGCGGCGGAGTAAGGGAGCGACGCGACGGCGATGTTGGAGACGATCCGCCCGCAGCACGCGGAACGGGTGTTGCCGAGCGAGCGCGCGACGCGCCAGCTCGCGGCCGACGTTGCCGCCATCCTCAAGCCCGGGGACACCGTCGCGCTCGGCGGCGACCTCGGCGCGGGCAAGACGACCTTCGCGCGCGCCTTGATCCGCCACATGGCGGACGACGAAACCATCGAGGTTCCGAGTCCGACTTTCACCTTGGTGCAGCACTACGACCTGCTGCGCGCGCGCATCGCGCATATCGATCTGTTCCGGATCGGCGACCCGAGCGAGGTCGGCGCGCTCGGCCTTGCCGATCTCGACGACGACGCGATTCTCCTGATCGAGTGGCCGGAGCGCGCCGATACGGCGCTGCCGGAAGACCGCATCGAGATCAACTTCACGCTTGCGACCGACATCGGCCCGCAGGCCCGGCGCGTGTCCATCGCCGGTTACGGCGCGCCGGCGCAGCGCGCCGAGCAGGTCGCCAATTTTCTCGGCTTTATCGATGACGCCGGTTACGGCGCGGCGGAGCGCGTGCGCATGCAGGGCGATGCATCCACGCGCATCTACGAGCGCCTGCTCCAGCCCGGGCGGTCCGCGATCCTGATGAACGCGCCACGCCGGCCGGACGGGCCGCCGGTGCAGAACGGGCTTCCCTACAGCGCGATCGCGCATCTCGCGGAGGACGTCACGCCGTTCGTGGCGATGGCGCGCGGCTTGCGCGAGCGCGGCTTTTCCGCGCCCGAGATTTTCGCCGCCGACCTCTCCGACGGCTTGCTCATTCTCGAGGATCTGGGAACCGAGCCCGTCGTCGCCGGGCATCCGCCGGCGGCCACCGCCGAGCGCTACGCCGCCGCGGTCGACGTGCTCGCGGCGCTGCACCGCGAAGCGTTGCCCGATACGCTGCCGGTCGCGCCGCGCGTCACCTATCAACTGCCGACCTACGACAAGGCGGCGCTTCTCATCGAGGTCGATCTTCTGTTGCATTGGTATTTCCCGCAGCAGAAAGCGGTGCTTTCCGACGACGCGCGCGCCGAGTTCCGGGGGTTGTGGCGCGACGCGCTCGACGCCGCGGTGCAGGCGCGGCCGACCTGGGTGATGCGCGACTATCATTCGCCCAATCTCCTCTGGCTGCCGGAACGCCAAGGCGTCGCGCGCGTCGGACTCCTGGATTTCCAGGATGCCGTGATGGGGCCGGACGCCTACGACGTCGTCTCGCTGTTGCAGGACGCCCGCGTCGACGTCGCGGAATCGCTCGAGGAGAGCTTGATCAGCGCCTACATAAAGGCGCGGCGCGCGGCCGACCGCGATTTCGACATGGCGCAGTTCATCTCCCTCTACGGGCTCATGGGCGCGCAGCGCGCCACCAAGATTCTCGGCATCTTCGCGCGGCTCGACCGGCGGGACGGAAAGCCGCAATACATCCGTCATCAGCCGCGGGTATGGCGCAATCTTCGCCGCGCACTCGCGCATCCGGCGCTTCGTCCGCTCAAGTCCTGGTACGAGGCGCATGTCCCCGCTCCGCGCGGGTGATCGCGGAACGCGGCGATGCCGCTATAATTCCACCACGACGCGAATCAGTCCCGGAATCCTTGATGCCCGCACCATCCTCTTTCCCGACGCCGCGCCGCGCCATGGTGCTGGCCGCTGGCTTCGGCACGCGGATGCGCCCGCTGACCAACGCGATGCCGAAGCCGATGGTGGCGGTCGGAGGGCGGCCGCTGCTCGACCATGTTCTCGACCGCCTGGCGGAGGCCGGGGTCGAAACGGCGGTCGTCAACGTCCATCACTTCGCCGATCAGATCGAGAGCCATGTCGCCGCGCGCCGGAGCCCGCGCATCATCATCTCCGATGAGCGCGGCGAGCTTCTCGGGACCGGCGGCGGCGTCGTGAAGGCGCTCCCGGCGCTCGGGGACGAGCCGTTCTTCCACGTCAATTCCGATACCATCTGGATCGAGGGACCGCGCGCCAATCTCGGGCATCTCGCCAAGGCGTTCGATCCGGCGCGGATGGACGCGCTGCTGCTGCTCGCACCGACGGCGACCAGCATCGGCTATGACGGGCGCGGAGACTTCCTGATGACGCCCGATGGCCGCCTGCGCCGGCGTCCGGAGCGGGAGGTGGCGCCGTTCGTCTATGCGGGGGCGGCCATTCTGCAGCCCGGCCTTTTCGCCGGCATGCAGGCGGAACCCTTCAGCCTGACCAGGCTCTTCGATCGTGCCGAGGAGGAGGGGCGCCTTTACGGCCACCGCCTCGAGGGCATGTGGATGCATGTCGGGACGCCGGACGCGATTTCGCACGCGGAATCCGCGATCCTCGCCAGCGCCGCGTAGCGATGGCTGGACGGCGCCCGCGCGTTTTCACGATCCCGGCGTCCGCTCCGTTTCTGCCGACTTTGATCCGGGCGCTGGCGGAAGGCCGCGTCGTTCCCGGCTTCTCGATCGCGGACGATCCGCTCGCGCTGGCGTCGGCCACGATCTATCTGCCGACCCGCCGCGCCTGCCGCCTCGCCCAGGACATTTTCCTCGACGTGCTCGGCGGCTCCGCGGCGATGCTGCCGAAGCTGACGCCGCTCGGCGATATCGACGAGGACGAGCTTGTCTTCGCGCAGGCGATGCACGGGCCGCTCGCGGCGCTCGATCTCGACCTGCCGGATGCGCTCGGCGAGCTTGAGCGGCGTCTGCTGCTCGCGCAGCTCGTGCTGGCCTGGGCGAAGGCGCCCGGCATGCGCGGCGGCGGCCCGCAACTGGTCGCCAACGGCCCGTCCACCGCGCTGGCGCTGGCGGACGCGCTGGCGCGGCTGATGGATGACATGATCACGCGCAAGGTGTCGTGGCGCGATCTCGACGGCCTGGTTCCCGAGGATGTCGATCGCTACTGGCAGCTTACGCTGGCGTTCCTGAAGGTCGCGCGCGATCTGTGGCCCGACGTGCTGGCGAAGCGCGGCGCGATCGAGCCCGCGGCGCGACGCGACCGCCTGATCGCGGCGGAGACGGAGCGGCTCGCGCTGCATCGCGACGGCCCCGTCATCGCCGCCGGCTCGACCGGTTCGATGCCATCGACGGCGGCGCTGCTCACCGCCGTCGCGCATCTGCCGCACGGCGCGGTCGTGCTGCCCGGGCTCGACGTCGATCTCGACGCGGAGTCCTGGAGCCTGGTGGGCGACGCCGCCGGTCATCCGCAGTATGCGATGTGCGGCTGGCTCTCCGCGATCGGGCTGCCGCGCGACGAGGTCGAGGCGCTGGCGCCGCCCGCGCCATATGGGCGCGAGCGGCTTCTGTCGGAGGCGCTGCGGCCTGCCGAGGCGACCGACCGCTGGAGCGTTCGCCTTCCCGACGCGGCGTTGCAGCGTGCGCTCGCCGGCGTCGCGGTGATCGAGGCGGCGACGGCGGAAGAGGAGGCGCAGGCGATCGCCGTCGCGCTGCGCGAAACGGTCGAGGACGAGCATGCGACGGCGGCGCTGGTCACGCCGGACCGTGCGCTGGCGCGGCGCGTGGTCGCGGCGCTCGGCCGCTGGAACGTCGCCGTCGACGATTCGGCGGGGCTGGCGCTCCCTGACACGCCGGCCGGCGTTTTCGCGCGGCTCGCCGTGGAAGCCGCGGCGGACGGCCTCGCGCCGGTCGCATTGCTGGCGCTCATCAAGCACCCTTATCTGCGGTTGGCGTTGGCGCCGGAGCGCCGCGCGCATGGCATCGCCGTCATCGAACGCGCGCTGTTGCGTGGACCGAGGCCGAGGCGCGGAAGCGCCGGGCTTGCGCAGGCGCTGACGAACTTCCCCGAATTCCGCAAAGACCTGCACGCCAGCGACCCGCGCAAGGCGATCGGCGACGGCGACATCGCGATCGCGATGGAGGTCGCGACGGCGCTCGGTGCGGCGCTCGCTCCGCTCGAAACGCTTCCAGGCGCGCGCCAGCCTCTCGCCGCGCTGGCGCGCCGCCATGCCGACGTGGTGGCGGGGCTCAGCCGCGACCCGGAGGGCAACGAGGCTGCGTTCGCGGGCGAAGATGGGCGGACATTGGCGGCGATGTTCGAGACGCTCGTCGACAGCCCCGCGGCGGCGACGTTTCTTCTCCTGCCGGGCGAATACGGCGAAGTGTTCGCGAGCGCCGCGGGGGGGCGCGTCGTCACGGATCGTGCGGGAGCCGGCGCGCGCGTGCGCGTCTACGGTCTGCTCGAGGCGCGCTTGCAGAACGTCGACCGCATGGTTCTGGGCGGCCTCGTCGAAGGGACGTGGCCGCCGCAGACGCGCTCGGACCCCTGGCTCAGCCGGCCGATGCGCCGCACGCTCGGGCTCGATCTGCCGGAACGGCGGATCGGCCTCACCGCGCACGATTTCGCGCAGGCGCTCGGCGCGCGCGAGATCGTGCTCAGCCAGGCGCAGAAGACGGGCGGCGCGCCGACCGTCGCCTCGCGGTTCCTGCAAAGGGTCGAGGCGGTCGCGGGCGCGAAGGCGTGGGAAGCCGCGCGCGGGCGGGGCGACCGCTTCGTCCGTCTCGCGCGCATGCTGGACGCGGCCGGCGCGCCGCAACGGATTGCGCAACCGGTGCCGAAGCCGCCGCTCGCGGCGCGGCCGTTGCGGTTCAGCGTCACGCAGGTCGAGCATCTGCTGCGCGACCCTTACACGATCTATGCGCGCCATATCCTCAAACTGGTTCCGCTCGATCCCGTCGACACGCCGCCCGGTGCGCGCGATCGTGGCAGCGCGCTGCACAAGGCGGTCGGGGACTATACCGAGGCGTTCGCGGCCGGCCTGCCGCCGCATCCGCTCGAGGAATTGCTTGCGCGCGGCAAGGCGGCGTTCGCGCCGCTCGACGATTTTCCCGAGGCGAAAGCGTTCTGGTGGCCGCGCTTCGTGCGCGCCGCGCATTGGTTCGTGAACTGGGACGAAGGGCGCCGCAAAGCGATCGCGGCGATGCATGCGGAGGTCGGCGGAAAGTTTGACATCGATCTCGGCGGCCGCACCTTCCGCCTCACGACGCGCGCCGATCGCATCGAGCGCCATGCCGATGGCACCGTCGCGATCCTCGACTACAAGACCGGGAGCATCCCGAGCGGCCGGCAAGTGCAGATCGGCCTCAGTCCGCAACTGACCTTGGAAGGCGCGATCCTGCGCCAGGGCGGATTCGAGGGCATTCCGCCGGGACTTTCCATTCGCGAGCTCGTCTATGTCGGCGTGAAGGGCGGGGAGCCGGGAGGCGACGAGAAGCTGATCGAATTCAAGGAGGGCACGCCGGACGAGCATGCCGATCGCGCGCTGGCGCGGTTGGTCGAAACGCTGAAGCGCTTCGAGGACGAAACGCAGGGGTATCCGTCGCTGATTCTGCCGATGTGGCGCACGCGCTACGGCGACTACGACCATCTCGCGCGCGTGAAGGAGTGGTCCGAGACGGCCGGAGAGCCGGGCGGAGGGCGTCCGCCATGAAGCCGATCGACATTCCGGAGAATGTGCTCGGCGCGCAGATCGCGGCCTCCGATCCGCGCGTCTCCGCCTGGGTGACGGCGAATGCCGGCTCGGGCAAGACCTACGTGCTGGCGCAGCGTGTCATTCGCCTGCTGCTCGATGGCGTCGCGCCAGGAAAAATCCTCTGCCTCACCTTCACCAAGGCCGCGGCCGCCAACATGGCGAACCGTGTGTTCGAGACGCTCGCGGCATGGACGACACTCGGCGACGAGGAGCTTGCCGCGGCGGTGATGCGGATCGAAACGCGGCGGCCGGACGCGACGCGGCTGCGCCGCGCGCGCTGCCTTTTCGCCGAAGCTCTGGAGACGCCGGGCGGACTGAAGGTACAGACGATCCACGCTTTCTGCACAGGGCTTTTGCATCAGTTCCCGTTCGAGGCCGATGTCGCCGCCCGCTTCGAGGTGCTGGAGGAGCACGCCGAAAGCGAGTTGATCGACAGCCTGCGGCTCGCCGTGCTGCTCGAGGCGGCGGCGCAGCCGGAGAGCGCGCTCGGGCGCGCGCTTGCCATCGCCGTTGCCGCCGCCGCCGACGTCACGTTCGCCGATGTGGTGCGCAACGCGATCGATCAGCGCGACGCCGTCGACGGGTGGATCGCGCGCGCCGGCGGGGTCGATGCGGCGATCGCGGAACTGTCGTGCGCACTCGGCGCCGATCCGGCGGAGACGCTGGATGACGTGCATGCGCAATTCCTCGACAGCCCGATCCTGCCGCGATCGGAGTGGCCGTCGATCGCGGCGGTGCTCGCCGGTGGTTCGAAAACGGACTGCGCGCGCGCCGACGGCTTCGCGCGCGCATACGCCGGAAACGCATGGGAGAATATCGAGGCCTATATCGGCATTTTCTTCACGAAAGGCGGGACGCCTGCGAAGAGCCTCGCGACCAAGGCGATCAAGGATCGGCACCCGGAGCTTTGCGAGAGACTACTGCGAGAACGAGAGCGGGTCGCGGCGCTGTGGGAGCTGCGCAAGGCCGTGATCGTGCGCGACCGCACGATGGCGCTCGTCACCATCGCGCACGAGGTCACGCGCCGCTATCGCGCGGAAAAGGATCGCCGCGGCCTTCTCGATTACGACGACCTCGTCGACAAGACGCTCGCCCTGCTCGACAACGTCGCCGCCGCCTGGGTGCATTACAAGCTCGATCTCGGAATCGATCATATTCTCGTCGACGAGGCGCAGGACACGAGCCCGAAGCAGTGGGACGTGATCGCGCGCCTGACCAGCGAGTTCTTCGCCGGCGCCGGCGCGCGCGGGGCGACCAGGCGCTCGATCTTCGCGGTGGGCGACGAGAAGCAGTCGATCTATTCGTTCCAGGGCGCCGCGCCGCACCGCTTCGACGAGATGCGGCGTCATTTCGAGCGAGCGCATCGCGCCAGCGATCTGCCGTTCGAGCCGCTGCCGTTCCATCACTCCTTCCGCTCCGGTCCGAACGTGCTCGGCGCGGTCGACGCGGTGTTTGCGCAGGAGCGCGCCTATCGCGGCCTCGCCACCGATCCGGTCCCGACGGTGCATCAGGCGCTGCGGCACAACGCGCCGGGGCTCGTCGAGGTCTGGCCGCTGATCGCGCCGGAGAAGCGCGAGGAGATGGAGGCGTGGGACGCGCCGTTCGACGCCGTCGCCGAGACGAGCCCGCAGGCGCGCCTCGCGCGGCGGATCGCCGAAAGCGTCCGTTTCTGGATCGACCGGCGCGTGCCGTTGCCGCTGACGGGACAACGCACGCGGCCGGGCGATATTCTCGTCCTGGTGCGTTCGCGCGGGCCTTTGTTCGCGGCCGTCATCCGTGCCCTCAAGGACGCGGGCGTCGACGTCGCCGGCGCGGACCGGCTCGTCCTCACCGAGCACATCGCGGTGATGGATCTGATGTCGCTCGCCGACGCGCTGCTGCTGGAGGAGGACGACCTCGCGCTGGCGGAGGTGCTGAAGTCGCCGCTGTTCGGTTTGAACGACGAGCAGTTGTTCGCGCTTGCCTGGCAACGGACGGGAAGTCTGCGCGCGGCCCTGCGGGCCAACGCCGCCGGCGATGCGGCATGCGCGCAGGCCGCGGCGACGCTCGACCGGCTCGCGGCCGCGGCGAGAACGCAGGCGCCGTTCACGTTCTATGCCGCGCTGCTGAACGCCGAGGGCGGACGCCGCAAGTTCCTGGCCCGCCTCGGCCCGGAAGCGAACGACGCGCTCGACGAGTTCCTGGCGCTGGCGCTGGACTATGAGCGGCGCGAAACGCCGTCGCTGCAAGGCTTCATGGCGTGGCTGCGCGCGGTCGCGGCGGAAGTGAAGCGCGACATGGATATCGCGCGCGACGAAGTGCGCGTGATGACCGTGCACGGCGCCAAGGGTCTCGAAGCGCCGATCGTCATTCTCGCGGACACGACGAGCGCGCCGGCGGGGCCGCGCGATCCGCCGCTGCTGGCGATCGATCTTCCCGGATTGCCGACGGGCGTCGCGCGTCCGCTCGTTTGGGTGGGAGGCCAGGCGAACGATGTTCCGGTTACCGAGGACGCGCGAAAGAAAGCGCGTCGGGATGCCGAGGAGGAGCACCGGCGGCTTCTCTATGTCGCGATGACGCGCGCGGCGGACCGTCTCATCGTTTGCGGCGCGCGCGGCCAGAACGCGCAGCCCGACGGATGCTGGTACGATCTCGTGCATGCGGCGTTGACGCCGGATGCCGCCGATGTGCCGGCCGACATCGGCGGCGGCAATGTCTGGCGCTGGCAGAAGTTTTCCGGCGAGGATCTCGTTGCGACGGAAGACCGCGGGCAGACAAGCGACGCGCCGGATGTTGTGCCGCCTTGGCTCGGCGCGGCGGCATCGCGGGACATCGATGCGCTGCCGCGTATCGCGCCTTCGCTCGCGGCCGAGGACGCGCCGGCCGCGCGCGCGCGGCTTGCGCTCTCGCCCGATCTGCGCGGCGCGCGCCAGCGTGGCCAGTGGATGCATCGCCTGATGCAATCCCTGCCGGATGTTCCGCGCGCGGCGCGCGCGGATGCGGCGCGGCGTTTTCTCACACGCGCGGGAATAGATGCCGACGCGATCGACGCGATTCTCGCCCCCGTGATGCGCGTGCTCGACGATGCGCAGTTCGCCGCCTTCTTCGATGCGGGCACGCGCGCGGAAGTCCCGATCGTCGGCCGCCTCATGCGCGCCGATGGCGCGCCGCAATTCGTGTCGGCACGGATCGATCGTCTGGCGGTCGATTCAGAGAACGTTTTTATCGTCGACTACAAATCGGATCGCATGCCGCCCGACGATCCGGACCGGGCTCCGGGGTCCTACGTAACGCAACTCGCGCTTTATCGCGCCGTTCTGCGGCAAATTTATCCCGGTCACGCGATTCGCGCCGCGTTGCTGTGGACCGAGCGGCCATTGCTCATGGAACTTCCGGCGGCGGCGCTCGATGCCGCCCTGGCGCGTCTCGGCATTGCTGCCCCGGCGTAAGCGCGCTTGACGATAGGGGGCGGCGTTCCTACGTTCGGGCAAATCCCGCGGGTGCCGGATGCGCCTGATTCGTTCCCTGAGAGGTGCGCTATGGGCGTTGGGAAAGTCTCCGACGCGAGCTTCGAAGCCGAGGTCTTGAAGGCCTCCGAACCGGTCGTCGTCGATTTCTGGGCGGAATGGTGTGGCCCCTGCAAGATGATCGCGCCGGCGCTCGAGGAAATCGCGGGCTCGCTCGGCGACAAGGTCAAGATCGTCAAGCTCAATGTCGACGAGAATCCGGCGACCGCTTCGAAATACGGCATCATGTCGATCCCGACCTTGATGATGTTCAAGAACGGCGAGCTTGCTTCGCGCCAAGTCGGCGCCGCGCCGAAGGCGAAACTCGAGCAGTGGATCAATTCCGCCGCGTGAGATTTTTCGCCGCGCTCTGATTGCGCGAACGACGTTTGCAAATCGCCCGGCCTTGCGCCGGGCGTTTTTTATGTCGGCGGCGTTCCGTTGGCGGCCAGCACTTCGCCGGCGAGATAGAGCGAGCCGGTGATGAGAATGCGCGGTGCGTCGAGATCGAGTTGCGCCACGCGCGCGAGCGCGCTTTCGACGTCGGTGCTCACCTCCGCCTCCATGCCGGTGCGGCGCGCCGCATCCACGATCGTCTCCGGTGAACGCGCCTTCTCCTGGTTGGCGATCGGGATCGCGATGACACGGTGCGCGAGCCCGGCGAAGTTGCCGAGAAAGCCTTCGACATCCTTGGTCGTCAGCATGCCGACGATGAGGACGAGCGGGCGGGGCACGCGCTCCTCGAGGTCGGCGAGCGCGACGGCGATGGCACGTCCGCCGTCGACATTGTGGCCGCCGTCGAGCCAGACTTCCGCGCCGTGCGGCGCCTGCGCGACGAGGTGGCCGACCAAAAGACGCTGCATGCGCGCCGGCCATTGCGCGGTGGCGATGCCGTCTTCGTAAGCGGCGAGCGGCAGCTTGAAAGCGTTGCTTGCGCGCAGCGCCGCGATCGCCGTCCCGGCATTGTCGAACTGGTGGCGGCCGACAAGTTTCGGCGCCGGCAGGTCGAGCAGTCCGTCCTCGTCCTGGTAGACGAGGCGGCCATGCTCCTGCGCGACGACCCAATCCTCGCCGGCGAGGCGCAGCGGCGCGCCCACCTTGCGTGCGATGCGCTCGATCGTCTCGCCCGCTTCGTTCGGCTGCAATGCGATGACGGCGGGAACGCCGCGCTTGAGAATGCCGGCTTTCTCGGCGGCGATCTGCGGCACCGTGTTGCCGAGGAATTCCGCATGGTCGAACGACACCGGCGTGATCACGCTCGCGAGCGGGCGCTCGACCACGTTGGTCGCGTCGAGACGGCCGCCGAGGCCGACTTCCAGCAGCAGCACGTCGGCGGGATGCCGCGCGAACAGCAGAAATCCCGCGACGGTCTCGATCTCGAACACGGTGATCGGATCGTCGCCGTTGGCGCGCTCGCATTCGGTCAGAACGTCGGCGAGCTCCGCGTCGGAGACGAGGACGCCGCCGCCCGCGTGGCCGAGGCGGAAACGCTCGTTGACGCGCACGAGATTGGGCGAGGTGTAGACGTGCACGCTCTTGCCCGCGGCTTCGAGGATCGCGCGCATGAACGCGACGGTCGAGCCCTTGCCGTTGGTGCCGGCCACGTGAATGACCGGCGGCAAGCGTCGTTCGGGATGGTCGAGACGCTCAAGCAGCCGCTCGACGCGATCGAGCGTCAAGTCGATGCGTTTCGGGTGCAGCGCGAGGAGCCGCGTGACGATGGCGTCGATCGGCGTCATCGCGGCAGGGGCCGTGCCCCGCTCATGGCGTGAAGCCGGCCATGGCCGGCTGCTGCTCCGCCGGCTCCGGCAGCGGCAAAGCGGGTATGTCACGGGCGTTGGGCGACGCGGGCGCCTTGGTCATGATGCGGCAAAGCCGCGAGAGCGTGGCGCGCATGTCATGGCGATGCACCACCATGTCCACCATGCCATGCTCGCGCAGATATTCCGCGCGCTGGAATCCCTCGGGCAGCTTCTCGCGGATCGTCTGCTCGATGACGCGCGGCCCAGCGAAGCCGATCAGCGCGCCGGGCTCGGCGATATGGATGTCGCCGAGCATCGCATAGGAGGCGGTGACGCCACCGGTCGTCGGATTGGTCAGCACGACGATGTAGGGCAGCCCCGCCTCCTTCAGCATTTCCACGCCGACGGTGGTGCGCGGCATCTGCATCAGCGACAGGATCCCTTCTTGCATGCGTGCGCCGCCGGAACTTGCGAACAGGATGAAGGGCGTCGCCTTCTCGACGGCGGTCTCGAAGCCGCGGATCAGCGCCTCGCCCGCCGCCATGCCGAGCGAGCCGCCCATGAAATCGAAATCCTGCACCGTCGCGACCACGGGCAATTCGTCGAGGGTGCCGTAGCCGACCTTGATCGCGTCGTGCATGCCGGTCTTGGCGCGCGCGTCCTTCAGCCGGTCGGTATAGCGGCGCTCGTCGCGGAACCTCAGCGGATCGACCGCGACCTCGGGCAGCGCGATCTCCTCGAAGACGCCGCCGTCGAACAGGCCCTTCAGGCGCGCCGCGGCGCCCATGCGCATGTGATAGTTGGAGCCGGGGATGACGAACTGGTTCGCCTCGAGGTCCTTGTGAAAGACCATCTGCCCCGTCTCCGGGCATTTCACCCACAGGTTCTCCGGCACCTCGCGGCGCAGGAACGAGCGGATCTTCGGGCGGACGACGTTGGTCAACCAGTTCATCGGATGTTTCTTCGGCCTCTGCGTTGGCGACGCGACGCATATAGGGATGGATTACCGCCATGTTTATCGCGTTTTGAGGGCGGATGTGCGTTTTTGAGCCCCTTCGTCATTCCGGCCGAGCCCGTAGCCCGGATTGAGCGAAGCGAAATCCGGCAAACAGCCGGCATCGACAGCGCGGGGCCAGCGTGGGCCGTCCCGCGTTTCGCTGCGCTCAACACGGGCTACAACGCAACCGGCGCGCCGCGCTCCTTTGCCCTCAAGCTCCCGCCTTTATCGCCCCGCGCACGCCGGCGGCGAGGGAGGAGACGAGGGTCGTGACGGCCTTCACGGTCTTGTCCGTCGCGCGGCCGTCGGCGTCGAGGCTTCCCTTCAGCGCGTCGACCAGGGCCGAGCCGACGACGACGCCGTCGGCGCCTTGCGCGATGGCGCGGGCATGCTCCGCCGTGCGCACGCCGAAGCCGACCGCGACGGGAAGCTTGGTGTGGCGCTTGATGCGCGCCACGGCTTCGCCGACATTGCTCGCGTTCGGCGCCGCGGTTCCGGTGATGCCGGTGATCGAGACGTAGTAGACGAAGCCCGACGTGTTCGCGAGCACGGCCGGGAGCCGCTTGTCGTCCGTCGTCGGCGTCGCCAGGCGGATGAAGTTGAGCCCGGCCTTCAGCGCCGGCAGGCAGAGTTCCTCGTCCTCCTCCGGCGGCAGATCGACGACGATCAGCCCGTCGACGCCGGCCGCCTTCGCGTCGGCGAGGAAGCGCTCGACCCCGTAGACGTAGATCGGGTTGTAGTAGCCCATCAGCACGATCGGCGTCGCCGCGTCGCGGGCGCGGAAGCCGCGTACGAGGTCGAGCGTCTTCGCGAGCGTCATGCCCGCCTTCAGCGCGCGCTGCGAGGAGGCCTGGATCGCCGGGCCGTCCGCCATCGGGTCGGTGAAGGGCATGCCGAGCTCAATCACGTCGGCGCCGGCGGCGGGAAGCGCTGCGAGGATGGCGCGCGACGTTTCGAGGTCGGGATCGCCGGCGGTGAGGAAGGTCACGAGCGCGGCGTTGCCGTTCTGGCGGAGTGCATGGAAGCGGCTGTCGATGCGTGTGGTCATGGCGACTTCGCTAACACGGGATATGGCACAGGGGAACGGCCTTGAAGCGTCCGCCCCAGGGGCTTCACGGGCGCGGCGCGGCGTCCGGGACACGGCCCCGCGTCCTGGTCCCGCGTCCTGGTCCCGCGCCCGCCGGGTTTCTGTTTTCGCCGATGCTCCGATAAGCTTGCGGGCGCTGCGAATCATCACCATCGGGAGGGCTACCGTGGAACAGATTCTCATCAATCTCATTGCAGGTGCGGCGGGCGGCGTGGGCGCGGGCAAGGCGTCACCCACATTCGACCTCGGCATGATCGGCAATATCATCGCCGGCCTCGTCGGCGGCGGGGTCCTCGGCCAGGTCGTCACGGCGCTGATGCCGGCGGTCACGGCGGCCGCCGCGGCCGGCAATCTCAGCGTCGGCGGGATCATCAGCCAGGTCATCGCCGGCGGCGCGGGCGGGGCCGTCCTTACCGCCATCATCGGCGCGATCAAGAACCGCGCGGCCGCGTAAGCGCGGCGGGTGAGGGGTTATGGCCTCTCGATAGGCTCGCACCCCTTACCCGGATCGTCTCACTGCGTTCAACGATCCGACCTCTCCCCATGGGAGAGGTGAAGAGGAACTTGCGAGTCAGATCTTGCCGCCGAGATGCGCGGCGACGGAGTCGAGGTCCTTGTCGCCGCGGCCGGAGAGGTTGACCACCATCAAGTGATCCTTCGGCCTTTGCGGCGCGAGGTCGAGCACCTTGGCGAGCGCGTGCGCCGACTCCAGCGCCGGGATGATGCCTTCGAGCTTCGAGCAGAGCTGGAAGGCGGCAAGCGCCTCGTCGTCGGTCGCGGAGAGAAAATTCACCCGCCCCATGTCGTTGAGCCAGGCGTGCTCGGGCCCGATGCCGGGATAGTCGAGGCCCGCCGAAATCGAGTGCGCGTCCTGGATCTGCCCGTCCTCGTTCATGAGCAGATAGGTGCGGTTGCCATGCAGCACGCCCGGCCGGCCGCCGGCGATCGAGGCGGCGTGCAGTTGCGTCAGGCCATGTCCCGCCGCTTCGACGCCGTAGATTTCCACGGAACGGTCGTCGAGGAACGGGTGGAAGAGTCCCATCGCGTTGGAGCCGCCGCCGATGCAGGCGACGAGCGAGTCGGGCAGGCGGCCTTCGGCCTCCTGCATCTGCGCGCGCGTCTCGTTGCCGATGACGCATTGGAAGTCGCGCACCATCGCCGGATAGGGATGCGGGCCGGCGACCGTGCCGATGCAGTAGAAGGTGTCGGCGACGTTGGTCACCCAGTCGCGCAGCGCCTCGTTCATCGCGTCCTTCAGCGTCCTGGTGCCGGACTGCACCGGGCGCACCTCGGCGCCAAGCATCTGCATGCGGAAGACGTTCGGCTTCTGCCGCTCGACATCGACGGCGCCCATATAGACGACGCACGGCAGCCCGAAGCGCGCGCACAGCGTTGCGGTCGCGACACCGTGCATGCCCGCCCCGGTCTCGGCGATGATGCGCGGCTTGCCCATGCGGCGCGCCAGCATGATCTGGCCGAGCACGTTGTTCACCTTGTGCGCGCCGGTGTGATTGAGCTCCTCCCGCTTCAAGTAGATTTTGGCGCCGCCGCAATGCGCAGTCAGCCGCTCGGCGAAATAGAGCGGCGAGGGGCGCCCGACGTAATGCTTGAGATAGCCGTCCATCTCCTTCTGGAAATTCGGATCGGCTCTCGCCTCCTTGTAGGCCTTCTCCAGGTCGAGGATCAGCGGCATCAGCGTCTCGGCGACGAAGCGGCCGCCATAGATGCCGAAATGCCCGCGCTCGTCGGGGCCGGTGCGGAAGGAGTTGGGTTGCTGCTGAACGGTCATGGTGCCCTTCTACTCAGACATCTACCCGTCATCCTGAGGTGCGAGGCGTGAAACGCCGAGCCTCGAAGGACGACGGCCGGTGACGTGCGGCCATCCTTCGAGGCTCGGCCTGCGGCCGAGCACCTCAGGATGACGGATGTTGTTTGGCGCGCCATCAAGGCACCGGCGCCGGTGTTTGCATGGCCGCCCGTGCGGCTTTGACAAACGCGCGGATCTTGTCCGGGTCCTTCTCGCCGACGCTTCGCTCGACGCCGGAGGAGACGTCGACGCCGTGCGCGTTCGTGACCGCGAGCGCCTGCGCGACGTTATTCGGATCGAGCCCGCCGGAGAGAAGATACGGCACGCGCGGGCGCACGCCGTCGAGCAGGTGCCAGTCGAACGGCTGGCCGAGCCCGCCGGGGCGCGTCGCCTCCTTCGGGGGATGCGCATCGAACAGAAGGCGGTCGGCGACGGCGGCGTAACCGTCGATCCGCGCGAGATCGCTCTCGGTGGAGATCGGCAGCGCTTTCATGATCCGAAGGCCGAACGCCTTGCGCATCGCGGCGATGGCCTCCGTCGGTTCGACGCCGTGCAGTTGCAGCCAATCCGGCCGCACGGCGTCGACGATGTCGGACAGCAGGGCGTCGTCGGCATCGACGGTGAGGACTGTGACTTCGGCGCGGCCACGTGCCCGCTTTGCCAGCGCCGCCGCCTCGGCCAGCGCGACGTTGCGCGGGCTTCGCGGGAAGAAGACGAAGCCGACCATATCGGCGCCGGCGTCGAGCGCGGCGTCGAGGGCTTCGGCGGTCTTCAACCCGCATATTTTGACGATCAGGGGCATCAAAAACTCGGGCAAACGATGCTCTATCGCGCGGACAAGCTGCATTCGGCGCGGATTGTCAACGCCCGGACGGTTCTACAGATATGCGTCCGGCTTGTCTGCGGCCATGGCGCTTCTCCCTCCCCCGGAGGGGAGGGTGGCTCCAAGCGAGCGAAGCGAGTGAGGAGACGGGTGGGGGCCTCTTTACGACCTGTCCCCACCCGGCCGCCGCTTCGCGGCGTCCACCCTCCCCTCCGGGGAGGGATAAATTACCCCCGCCGCCGCACGTCGAAGGTGTGGGTCAGCATGGTCCAGGCGAAGCGGCGCGGTTCCATGGCGCGGGCGCAGATGAAGCCCTGCACCATGTCGAAGCCGAGATCGCGGACGAGCGCGAGGTCTTCGCGCGTCTCCGCGCCCTCGGCGACGGTGCGCACGCCGCAGCGCGCGGCGACGTCGATGAGGGTCTGGCAGGCGGCGCGCTTCAAGGGGTCGACGCAGGCTCCGCTGACGAGGCTGCGGTCGGCCTTGAACTCGACGAAGGGCAGGCTGTCCAGGGTCGCGAGCGTGAAGCCGTTCGAGGTCACGTCGTCGATCGAAATGCCGACATCGATCAGGCGAAGCGCCAGCGCGATCTCCTGCGCGAGGGCGAGGTCCTTGATCGCCTCGGCCTCGTTGATCTCGACAATGAGGCCATGGAATTTCGGGTCGCGCGGCAGATGCTGGCGGATGAGGTCGACGAAGCGCGGCTCCTGCAACACGGTCAGCGGCAGGTTGATGGCGATCTCGATCGGCATGCTTTGCGCCGCGAACGCGGTCCAGTCGGCGGCGGCACGCGTGACGACGAATTCGGACAGCGCGATCAGGCGCGGGTCGCCGAGCGGCGGCACGAAGCGCGCCGGCTGCACCAGGCCCCATGTGGGATGGCGCATGCGAATCAGCGCCTCGGCGCCGCGCAGGCGCAGCGAGCGCGGATCGAGCTTCGGCTGGTAATAGAGTTCGAGCCAGCCGGCGGCCAGCGCCTCGTCGAAATCGATCTCCGCGTCGGGCGGCGGCTCCGGCGGCTGGAACGGCTCGAGGCGCGTATCGAGATCGGAGATCTGAAACGGCGCGCACAGATACGGCATCATCTGCAGCCCCGCCTGCGCGCCGATCTTGTGCAGCAGCGTCAGCGTTGCCGGATCGTGCTGTCCGGTCAGCAGAATCTGTCCGGCGAAGGTGCGGTCGGCAAGGTCGTGAATGATGCGCAGGCCGTCGCCGCGCGCGATGGCGGGATCGAGAATAACGAGTTCGGGACTGTAGTCGGCGAGCGCGGCTTGCAGCCGGTCGCCGTCCGCGCATTCGATCGCGAGGAAGCCCATGTCCGTCATCGTTTCGCAGAAGAAGCGCCGCACATGCGCCTCGCCGCCGGCGACGAGCGCCACGCGCACGATGCGCCGGCGTCCGAACGAAGCTTGGGGGGTAGGGAGACGCGACATGCCGCTCCGGCTCATTTCAAGAACTGGCCGTACCCTGCGACGCAATCGTTATCGGATCACGAATATCCACAGCGGCAATTGGATGCGACGCGTCGCTTCGGCATAAATGCATCGCGGCCTTATCCGCGCCGCAATCGGTCACGTGCCGCATTCGGAATAGACCAGCATCGCGGCCGCCAAATCCTCGATCGCCGAGCCGACCGATTTGAAAAGCGTGATCTCGCTTTTCGTTCTGCGGCCCTTTGCGGTACCGCGACAGAGATCGAAAAGATCGGCGTTCACGTCATCTTTCGTGATCAGGCCGCGTTTGAGCGGATCGACGATGTCGCCGGCTTCCTTGAAGGCGCCGTCGCGCGTGTCGACGAAGATTTTCGCGCGCTTGATGGCGTCGTCGTCGGCCTCGCGCATCTTCGGCGTGTAGCCGCCGACGAGGTCGACGTGTGTGCCTTTGCGCAATTTGGCGCCGCGCACCAGCGGCTCCGCCGAAAGCGTGGCGCAGGAAACGATATCGGCCTCGCCGAGCGCGCTTTCGAGGTCGTCGATTATTTCGACTTCGATTCCCTCGACCGAGAGGCCGAAAGCGAGCGCGATGGCGCGCCGCCGCGTGCGGTTCCACAGGCTGACCCGGGTGATCGGACGCACCGACGCATGCGCGCGGATGAGTTGCGCCGCGAGCGCTCCCGCACCGATCATGAGGAGGTGCGAGGCGTCCTTGCGGGCGAGGAAGCTTGCGGCGAGCGCCGAGGCCGCGGCGGTGCGCCGCGCGGTCAGCGCGCGTCCCTCCATGATGGCGACGAGTTCGCCGGTTTTCCCCGACATCAGGAGGTATTGGCCATAGACGGACGGCTCGTTGCTCTTGGCGTTGTCGGGGAAGACCGTCACGATCTTGCAGCCGATGAACGCTTCCGCACCGCCGTTCCAGGCCGGCATCAGGAGCAAGGTTCCGCCCTGGCCTTCGCCGGGAATCGCGTGATGGTGCCGCACCGGGGTTGTGATATCGGCGCGGAAACCCTCGCGCAGAGCCTCAACCAGCGCGGGATAGGTCAGCGCCCGCTCGATCTCCTCCGCCGTGATGACGCGCATCCGCCCCCCCTCCCAGTCCGCAAGACGATCAGTACGACCGCCGCGCCACGGGAAGCGGCGGGGGCGCGTCGCGTGCCGCCAGCTCGGACTTGAGGTCGTCGCGTTCCATGCGCAGCGCGCGCATATCCGTGTCGATACGGCGCGCGTGACGGCGCCACTTGCTCTGATTCATCCAAGCCGCGGCGCCGCCGATAAGCACGCCGAAGAGAATGCAGGCAAGGATGACGATGAACAGCGGCAGCGTCGCCGAGAGCGCCGGCGCTTCGGAGGTGAAAGGATCGAACGAAACGGTGACCAAGTGCCGGTTGGCGACCGCGAAGATGACAAAGATGATGCCGAGCGGGGCCACGATGAAGATCGTGAGGAGTTTGCGGATCATCGTTCGTTCCTGCGCCGACCGCGTCGGCAATCTTGTCCGTCATTGCCGGGCATAGCCCGTCGAAGACGGGCGCGTGAACGCCCTTTGACCCGGCAATCCATCATTCTTCGAAGAAGATGGATGCCCGGGTCAAGCCCGGGCATGACGACGGAGAGAAACAACGGCGGGGTCGGCGTCTCACCCTTCGCGATTGAGCCGCTCGCGCATTTCCTTGCCGGTCTTGAAGAAGGGCACGCACTTCTCCTCGACGGAGACATGGGCGCCGGTGCGTGGGTTGCGCCCCGTCCGGGCGGGACGGCTTTTCACGGAGAAGGCGCCGAAGCCGCGAAGTTCGACGCGGTCGCCGCGGGCCAGCGCCGCGACGATTTCGTTGAGGATCGCGTTGACGATGTTCTCCACGTCGCGCTGGTAGAGATGCGGGTTCTGTTCCGAAATTTGCTGAACCAGCTCGGATTTAATCATTGTCGTGCCGCCCCCGAAGCGCCGGCCGCCGACCGGCGTGCTTTCTGAACATGGCCCTGCCCAAAATCTGTCGGCTGGTCAATTGGTTGCCGGAGGGTGCCAAAGGGCCAAAAGACCGTCAAGGTTCAGCCGCTCGATAGCCTGGACGGTGCTGGCCGCCTCGAGCCGCTGGGCCATGGAATCAAAACCTAGAGCCTTGAGGGTCACCACGGCGGCCAGGTGCAGGAAGGAGAGGTCGCCAAAGCGCGGCCTCAGCTTCCAATCGCGGACCTTGAGCTTGGCCGGAAGGCCCTTTTCCTTCTCCAGCCAGGCGATGGCGGTCCTTTCGTCGCCCAGGTCATCGATGAGCTTCAAGCCCAGCGCCTGCTGGCCGGTGAAGACCCGGCCGTCGGAGACACGGGCCAGCGCCTCCGCGTCCATGTGCCGGCGCTCCTGCACCAAGCCCTTGAACCAGGCGTAGGAATCGAGAATCAGCGACTCCATGGCCGCGCGGGCCTCCGGGGAGGTCGGTTCATATCCGTTCGGCGCGGCCTTGAGCGGCGAGGACTTGATCTCCTCGACCTTCACGCCGACCGTCTTCAGGAGCTCGGAGACATTTGGAATTTGCATGAGCACGCCGATCGAGCCGACGATCGAGGTTCGCTGCGCGATGATCCGGTCGGCGGCGATGGCGGTAATATAGCCGCCGGAGGCGGCGAGGCTGTCGACGACCACGACCATCGGCTTCTTGGCGGCGACCCGGCGCAGCGAATCGTGCAATTGCTCCGACCCCGCCGTCGTGCCGCCGGGGCTGTCGACATGGACGATGACGGCGCTGGCCTGCGAGTTGGCCAGCCGCTCGAGCGATTCCGTGCGCTCGTCGTCGCCGCGGATCAGCCCCTTGATCTTCACGCGGGCAATGTAATTGTTCGACGACTCGCCGGTGAGCCTCGCGAAAGAATCGCCGAAACGGGCCACGCCGACGACGATGGCGGCAATCGCGACCAGCACGGCCAGCACGCGCCAGAAGGTGAGCTTGCGCCGCATCCGGCGGCGATCCACGATCACGTCCGTATCGAGCGACATGGGTGCAGTTCTCCCTCGGTCCGCGAAGCTTCTTTGCGCGTGCGGCTTTCTTCGCACCTCTCCCTATGAGAGCGGTGAAAAAAAGGCGTCGCATTTTTCGAAACGCGGCGCCTTCGGTGTTTCCGGCACGCCCGGGGGGAGCCCCAGGCGTGCGGTCGTGAGGGTATCGCGCAGGCAGGGCGCGCTTAACCCTCGTTCTTCTCGTCGGCGGCCCGTTGCTTGAGGGCGGTGCCGAGAATGTCGCCCAAGGTCGCGCCGGAATCCGACGAGCCGTATTGAGCGATCGCTTCCTTCTCCTCGGCCATCTCCAGCGCCTTGATCGAAACGCCGATCTTGTGCGCCTTCTTGTCGAATTGCGTCACGCGCGCATCGACCTTCTGGCCGACCGAGAAGCGCTCGGGCCGCTGCTCCGAGCGGTCGCGGGCGAGGTCGGCGCGGCGGATGAAGGCGACGAGCTCGGTGCCGGCGATCTTCACGTCGAGACCGGACTCCTTCACTTCCGTGACCTCGCAGGTGACGACGGCGCCCTTCTTGATGTCGCCGCCGGTGTCGGCCGCCGCGAAGGGGTCGCCGCCAAGCTGCTTGATGCCGAGCGAGATGCGCTCCTTCTCGACGTCGACGTCGAGAACCTGCGCCTTGACCATGTCGCCCTTCTTGTACTCCTCGATGACCTGCTCGCCGGGGCGCTTCCAATCGAGGTCGGAGAGGTGGACCATGCCGTCCACGTCGCCGTCGAGCCCGAGGAACAGACCGAACTCGGTCTTGTTCTTGACCTCGCCTTCGACTTCGCTGCCGACCGGATACTTCTCGACGAACGCTTCCCACGGGTTGCGGATCGTCTGCTTGAGGCCGAGCGAGATGCGGCGCTTGACCGGATCGACTTCGAGGATCTGAACTTCCACTTCCTGCGAGGTCGAGACGATCTTGCCGGGATGAACGTTCTTCTTCGTCCACGACATTTCCGAAACGTGGATGAGGCCTTCGATACCCGGCTCCAACTCAACGAACGCGCCGTAGTCGGTGATGTTGGTCACGCGTCCCTTGTAGCGCGCGCCGACCGGATACTTGGCCTCGATGCCCTGCCACGGATCGTCGAGCAATTGCTTCATGCCGAGCGAGATGCGGTGGGTCTCGTGGTTGATCTTGATGATCTTCACCTTCACCGACTGGCCGATATTGAGCACTTCGGTGGGGTGATTGACGCGGCGCCACGCGATGTCGGTGACGTGGAGGAGGCCGTCGATGCCGCCGAGGTCCACGAACGCGCCGTAATCGGTGATGTTCTTGACGACGCCCTCGATGACCTGACCCTCTTCGAGGTTCTGCACCAGTTCCTGGCGCTGCTCGGCGCGGGTCTCTTCCAGCACCGTGCGGCGGGAGACGACGATGTTGCCGCGACGGCGATCCATCTTGAGGATCTGGAACGGCTGCGGCTGGTTCATCAGCGGGCCGACGTCGCGGATCGGGCGGATGTCGACCTGGCTGCGCGGCAGGAACGCCACGGCGCCGTCGAGGTCGACGGTGAAGCCGCCCTTGACCTGATTGAAGATGACGCCGGAGACCTTCTCGTTGGCGGCGAACGCCTTCTCGAGCTTGCCCCAGCTTTCCTCGCGGCGTGCCTTGTCGCGCGAGAGCACCGCTTCGCCGAGCGCGTTCTCGACGCGCTCCAGATAGATCTCGACCGTGTCGCCGACCTTCAATTCGTTCTGGCGGCCGGGGCCCTGGAATTCACGGAGCGCCACGCGCCCTTCCGTCTTCAGTCCGACGTCGATGACGGCGACGTCCTTCTCGATGCCGACGACGGTTCCCTTGACGACGGAACCTTCCTGCATCTCGTTGTGCCCGAAGGATTCCTCGAGCATCGCTGCGAAATCTTCACGCGACGGATTGGCGCTGTTAGCGGTAGCGGTGGCCATGCAATCTCCAGACTGTGCCGACGATTGGTGTTAAGGGCGTTACCGCATTCGGTCCGAAAGCCAGGATGGCCTTCGGAGCCGCCGGGACGACCGGCGGGTCGGCAGAGGTGCCGAATGACGGAACGAGGTTGATTCCGGGGCGCCGTCAACGCGGCTGCGAGCGGGGCGTGTCCTCCGACGACGAGGTGCGGTCATCCGCGCCCTCGGCCCGCTCGGGCTGCCACGTAGCGTGAACCGGGCCCAAGAAGCGGCGGATATAGCGAAAGCAGGACGCGGAAGCAAGCGAAGCGGCGCCGGCCCACGCCGAAAGAGCATCGATTTGAAGGGTTTCTCGCCCTCCCGCCGCCTGATCTCGCCATCCCGAGGCGCGAGACGCATTGGCGCCGAGCCTCGAAGGATGATGGCTCAAACGCGCCGCGCGGCCTCCACGATCGCCACCGCGGCGGCGAAGGCGGCCTCGACGTCGAGCTCCGAGGTGTCGAGGACGTGCGCGTCCTGCGCCGGGGCGAGCGGGGCGACCGCGCGGCTGCGGTCGCGCTCGTCGCGCCGGCAGATGTCTTCGAGGATCCGCGCCTCCTCGACGTTCTCTCCCTTGGCGCGCAACTCCGCGGTGCGGCGGCGGGCGCGCACCTGCGGAGCGGCATCGACGTAAATCTTCACGTCGGCGTCGGGAAGAATGACGGTGCCGATGTCGCGGCCGTCGAGTACCGCGCCGGGCGGCGCCGCGGCGAAGTCGCGCTGCAGAGCGACGAGCGCGGCACGCACCTGGGGGATCGCGGAGACGACGGAGGCCGGCTCCGCCATGCCGCGCGCCTTCAGCTTCGCTTCGTCAAGCTGCGCCACGTCGAGCGTTCGCGCCGCCGCTTCGGCCTTGGCGGGATCGTCGAGCCTGCCACCCTGCGCCACCAGCGCATGCGCGACGGCGCGATAGAGGAGCCCGGTGTCGAGATGGCGCAGGCCGAAATGCGCGGCCAGCCGCTTGCCGAGCGTGCCCTTCCCCGAAGCGGCCGGTCCGTCGATGGCGATGATCATGAGAAGTCCGCCCCGAGCCGCGTCATCATCGGCGTGAAGTCGGGGAAGCTCGTGGCGATGAAGGTGGTGTCGTCGACGGCGACGGGCTTTTCGCTCGCGAGCCCCATCACCAGGAACGCCATGGCGATGCGGTGATCCATGTGCGTCGCGACGGTGCCGCCGCCGGCGGCGCGGGATGCGCCTTCGACGATCAGGTCGTCGCCCTCGATCTCGCAGGCCACCCCGTTGGCGCGCAAGCCGTCGAGCACCGCGGCGAGCCGGTCCGACTCCTTCACGCGCAGCTCCTGCAGGCCGCGCATGCGCGTCGTTCCCCGCGCGAAGGCGGCGGCGACCGCGAGCACCGGATATTCGTCGATCATCGACGGCGCCCGGTCCGCCGGGACGTCGACGCCGCGCAAGGACGATGCGGTCACGCGCAGGTCCGCCATGTCCTCGCCGCCTTCGGCGCGCGCATCGGCGACATCGATCGTCGCGCCCATTTCGCGCAGCGTGGTGATCAGGCCGATGCGCAGCGGGTTCATCATCACGTTTTCGAGGACGACCTCGGAGCCGGGAACGAGCAGGGCCGCGACCAGCGGAAAGGCGGCGGAGGAGGGGTCCGCCGGCACGGTGACGGGCGCGGGGACGAGTTCCGGCTGGCCGGTCAAGGTGATGCGGCGGCCGTGGACCCCCTCGGGTTCGGTCACGACGGTCGCGCCGAAATGCGTGAGCAGCCGCTCGGTGTGGTCGCGGCTCGCTTCCGATTCGATGACGGTGGTCTTCCCCGGCGCCGCGAGCCCGGCGAGCAGAACGGCGGACTTGATCTGCGCCGAGGCGACGGGCGTGCGGTAGACGATGGGGATGGCGTCGCGCGCGCCGCGCAGGCGGATCGGCAGGCGGTCGCCGTCGGCCGCCTCTTCGGCCTTCGCTCCCATCTGGACCAGAGGATCGAGAATGCGCCGCATCGGCCGCTTGCGCAGCGAGCCGTCGCCGTCGAACGTGGCGGCGACGGGGCAGCCGGCGACCGCCCCCATCACCAGGCGGCACCCGGTTCCGGAATTACCGAAGTCGAGCGGCGCGCGCGGGGCGGCGAAGCCGCCGACGCCGACGCCGCGGATCGACCAGGCACCCTCGCCGGTGCGCTCCACGGAGGCGCCGAGCGAGCGCATCGCCTCGGCGGTATTGAGCACGTCCTCGCCTTCGAGCAGGCCCGTGACGGTGGTTCTGCCGACGGCGAGAGCGCCAAAAATCAAGGCGCGGTGGGAAATCGACTTGTCGCCGGGAACGCGGGCACGGCCGCGCAGGGGACCGGTACGGCGGGCGCTCAGGGGGCGGGCAGGGGCATGGTTCACGGGCGGCTCCAGCAGGGATGCGCGCCTCCTATCACGACGATGTCGCACACGCTATTGACAGCGGCCTTTCAAGTCGCCAAGGGAGGGCCCGCTTTTGCGAACCCCTCCAAGGACATGAAACGTGGCTAAACCCGAGCTTGGCACGAAGCGTCTCTGCCCCCATTGCGGAGCGAAATTCTATGACCTTGGGAAAGATCCGATCGTCTGCCCAAAATGCGGATCGGAGGTCGAGATCGCGCCGTTGCCGTCGCGGGGCCGTCCGGATGCGCGGACTGTCGCCGATTCGTCAGACGAGGCGGAGCCGGCCGAGGCGCAGGGCGCCGAGATGGTCTCTCTGGAGGAGGCCGATGCCGAGGCCAGCGGCAAGAAGTCCACGGGCACGCCGGACGTCGACGTCGATGTCGACGAGGATGTCGATGACGACGCCGAGGACGATTCGACCTTCCTCGAGGAGACCGACGACGAGAACGACGACGTCTCGGATATCATTGGCAGCGACATCGAGGACGAGGAAGAGTCTTGAGGCCGCGCGCAAAGTGTGGTTACGGACAGTTGCGGCGCTGACGATCCGTTAAGAGCGCGCCGGTAATTCGATCCGAGGCACGGACATCTCAGGCCGTGCCTCGCGTGTGGGGCCATAGCTCAGCTGGGAGAGCGCTTGCATGGCATGCAAGAGGTCGGCGGTTCGATCCCGCCTGGCTCCACCAATCCCTCCCGCTTATCTCGGCTCTGAGCGCGCGTGCGCCGCTGCCGCGCGGCGCCTTACGGCGTCGTTCTCCGCGCCTGCGGTTTCGCCGGCGCGTCGGGAACGTTGACGACCGAGCGCCGAATGACGCGGCCGGAGCCGTCGATGCTCAGGCGCGCGCGCCGCTTGCCGTAAAAGAAGTTGAGGCGAAACGTGCCTTCGTCGGTGTCGACGCCGCGCTCGCAGAGGCTGGTGATGCGATGTTCCCGCATGAGCGCGGGGACATCCTGCGGCGAGACATCGAGCAACTCGCCGACAAGAGCGGCGTCCACCAGGAATTCGCCTTCGCTGACCGCAACTTGCATGATCCTCCGCCTCCGGACGGGCAAGCGAAGCCCATCAACCTTGCCGGCATCGCTAAAAGATATATTTGTGATGAATATTATTTCGTTTCAAGGGACGATGCAATGACGGATCAGCCGCAGGGCGGGCGCATGCGGGACGCCTCGTTTGTCGTGGTCGTCGCGATATGGCTCGGCATGCTGGTCGGGGTTTCGTTCCTGGCCACGTCGGCGAAATTTCTCGCACCGAACCTGACGTTGCCGGTCGCGCTCGATGTCGGGCGGCACACCTTCGCGGTGTTCAACAAGGTGGAATGGGCCTTCGCGGCGGTCTCGTTGCTGATGTTCATCGCCGGCAGGCGCGCCTGGACGGTCGGAGCCGCGCTCGCCGTCACGATCGGCTTGCTGCTCGCGGAGACCGTATGGCTTCTTCCCGTGCTCGATGCTCGCGTCGGCATGATCATGGCCGGTCAGCAGCCTCCACTGTCGCAACTGCATACGCTTTTTATCGCGTTCGAGGCCGTCAGGGTCGTGGCCTTGCTGGTGGCCGTCGGCGACGCCGCGCGCCGTCTTGTCGGCGCACCGCGGGCTCATGCGTCTTGATCGTTCCTTTAGGATACAGGCGTCGTGGCCCGATAGAACTCGACGAACATGCGCCCGGGCTCGATAAATTCGACACGGTGCGGCACTTCCGATTCGATGACGACGGTGTCGCCGGCCGACGCAACGCGTTCGCCGTGATGCGGCGCTTCCAGGCGAAAGATAAGCGTTCCTTCGAGGACGTGAAGAAGCCCCCAGGTGCCGGCCTTGGTCGAATGCGCGGCACGCAGCTTCGCCGGCAGATTGTCCGAATTGAACTCGGGGGAGCGGCCATAGGCCTCAAACCCCGCGGGGAGTTCGGTCGGGATGCCCGCCATCGTCGCGTCCTCGCTTGACGTTTGCGCCGCGTTTCGAAGCCTTCATTTTCGGCACGGCGCGCTTGCAAAAGATATGCTGTAAGTGCATCTTTAGCGAACTTTTTTTATCTTCGTCTCCGCGCGGCTTGCGCGTCGCAGGGCATCGCAATGCGTTTGACCGATTTTTCCGACTTTTCCCTGCGCATCCTGATGTATGCGGCGGCGCGCGGCGACCGGCTGATCACGATCGAGGAGACCGCCGCCGTTTACGGCATCTCGCGCGCGCACCTGATGAAGGTCGCGAACCAGCTTACCCGCGCCGGCTACCTGAAGGCGGTGCGCGGCCGCTCCGGCGGGCTGACGCTCGCCAAGCGGCCGGAGAAGATCCGCCTGGGCAACGTGTTGCGCGACACGGAACCGGACTTCGCGCTGGTCGAGTGCTTCGCGTCAGACAACAAATGCCTGATCTCGCCGTGCTGCCGCCTGCGCGGGGTGTTGAACGAGGCGCTCTCCGCCTTCACCGCCACGCTCGACCGCTACACGCTGGCGGACCTGATGCTGCGGCCGGAGGATTTCGGCGTCCGCGCGGCCTGACTCGCAGGCGCGTTTCTTCGCGCGGCGCACCTATGAAAAGCCCGCGCCCCGTGGGGCGCGGGCGATCGCGACGATGTGTTGCGCGAGACGATCGCGGCTCAGCTCGTCTTGATCCAGACGGCCTTTACGTTGAGATATTCCTCGAGGTGCTGCTTGCCGCCCTCGCGGCCGTAGCCGCTCATCTTGTAGCCGCCGAACGGCACGGCGGGGTCCATCGCCTGATAGCAGTTGATCCAGACCGAGCCGGCACGGATCGCGCGGGCGAACTGATGCGCCTTGCTCACGTCCCTGGTCCATACGCCGCTGCCGAGACCGAACATGGTGGCATTGGCGCGCTTGACGAGATCGTCGGTGTCCTTGAACGGGATCGCCGAGATCACCGGGCCGAAGATCTCCTCCTTGGCGATGCGCATGTCGTCATTGACGTTTGCAAACACCGTCGGCGGCACGAAGTAGCCTTTCGCCAGCGGCCCTTCGGTGAGGCGCGCGCCGCCCGCGAGCGCTTTCGCGCCTTCCTTCTGGCCGACCGCGAGATAACCGGTGACGCGCTCGAGTTGCTGTTCGGAGACGAGCGGGCCGATCTGCGTCTCCGGGTCGAGACCGTTGCCGACGCGCAGCTTCTTGCCGAAATCCGCGACCTTGCCGACGAACTCGTCATACACGCGCTGCTCGACGAACAGCCGCGTGCCGGCGCTGCAAATCTGGCCGGAGTTCGAGAACACCGCCATGGCGGCGCCGGGCACGGCAGCGTCGAGATCGGCGTCGGCAAACACGATGTCCGGCGATTTGCCGCCGAGCTCCAGCGACAGGCGCTTGAGGTTTCCGGCGGACGCCTTCACGATCGCCTGCCCGGTGACGTGCGAGCCGGTGAACGCGACCTTGTCGACGTCGGGATGCGCGGCGAGCGCCGCGCCCGCCGTCTCGCCGTAGCCCGGCACGACGTTGATCACGCCGGGCGGCACGCCGGCCTCGAGCGCAAGCTCCGCAAGGCGCAGCGCGCTGAGCGGCGCTTCCTCCGCCGGCTTGAGCACCACGGTGCAGCCGGTCGCGAGCGCCGGGCCGATCTTCCAGATCGTCGAGGTGAGGGGGCTGTTCCAGGGGATGATCGCGCCGACGACGCCGATCGGCTCCTTCAGCGTGTAGGAGAAGATTTCGCCCGGCAGCGAATTGTCGATGGTTTCGCCGTGCAGCGCCGTCGCCTGGCCGGCATAGTAACGCAGCATGCCGACGACGCGCTGCCGGTTGCCGCGCGTGCGCGCGAGCGGCGCGCCCATGTCCAGCGTGTCGAGCGCGGAGAGTTCGTCGTAATTGCGCTCGACGAGGTCGGCGTATTTCAACAGCAGAACCTGGCGCTCATACGGCTTCGAGCGGCCCCAGCCGCCCTCGAACGCCTTGCGCGCGGCGGCGACCGCGCGGTTGATGTCCTCCGCGTCACCCTCGGCGACGGTGGCGAGGAGTTCGCCGGTGGCCGGATTGCGGCTCTCGAAGGTCTTGCCCGACGCCGCCGGGACCCATTGCCCGTCGATCAGCATCTTCTTGAAGGAACCGTCCGCATAAGGGTGGCGCGTGAACGGGATTGTTTGGGCTTGCGGCATGGTCGGCGATCCTCGATTGCGTTTCGATGTATTCGCTAAAATATAGCGCTTTCGGCGTGCGCCCGACAATTGGCGATCCGACAACGGTGCTTGACGCGGCGGCAATGTTGGAATTCCACTCGTTCAAAATCGGTAAAGTCCGCATGGCCGACAGCCAACTGAGCATCCGCATCGACCTCGCCAACGGCGAGCGCATTGGGCCCGGAAAGGTCGACCTGCTCGAGGCGATCCGATCCACCGGATCGATCTCGGCGGCGGCGCGGACCCTCGGCATGTCGTACCGGCGCGCATGGCTGCTGGTCGAAGACATCAACGCGGCGCTGTGCGCGCCGGCTGTCGCGGCCGCGACCGGCGGCCGTCGCGGCGGCGGCGCGAGGGTCACGGCGGTTGGCGAGAAGGTCATCGCGCTGTATCGCTCCATCGAACGGACCGCCCACGCTTCGGTGCGCAAGCAGTGCCGGGCGGTGCACCGGCTCGCACGCAAGCCGGGCGTCAGGTCGCGAGCGTGAAGGCCTCATGCACGGCGGACTGCACCGCACCGCCGAGCACCGCGCCGCCGCCGGCGACGTAAATCCAGTCTCCGATCGCGGCGGCGCCGACCGCATGGCGCGGCGTCGTCATCGGGGCGTGGTGTTGCCACGTGTCGGCTTTCGGATCGTAACTCTCCATCTGCCCGAACACTTTCGCCTGTCGCGGGATGCCGCCGGTGAGGATGCCGCCTTCGCCGCCCATCGCGAACAGGCGGTCGCGGTAGACGACGAGGCCGTGGCCGGAGCGCGCGGTCGGCAGCGGCGCGCGCAGCTCCCAGGTGTCGCGGTCGGGCAGGTAAACGTGGTGCAGGTCGGTGTTGTATTCGAACGTGTTGAAGCGCCCGCCGATGACGTGAATGCGTCCGTCATAGACGGCGCAGCCGACGTGGTCGCGGGCGCCCGGCAGCGCTTTCCGCCGGCTCCAGGCGTCGGTCTTCGGGTCGTAGACTTCGTGCCAGCCGACGCTCGCGCGTTCCGCGGCGGGTTCGGACGCGCCGCCGATCAGATGCACCTTGCCGTTGAGCACGACGGCGGCGATGGCGCCGCGCGGACGCGGTAGCGGCGCGATCTCGCGCCAGCGGTCGGCGGTCAGGTCGTAGGCGTAGGCATGGGTGTCGGAGTGACGGTTCTGCTCGATGAAGCCGCCGAAGGCGAAGACGGTGTTGTCGAGCGTCGCAACCGCGACGTGGTTGGCGCCGCGCGGCAGCGGCGCACCGTTGTACCAGCGGTCGCCCGCCGGATCGTAGATGTGATGATAGGCGCGGTTGACGGCGCCCTCGCCGTAGCCGCCGACCACGTGCATGCGATCCTTCGCCGCCGTCGCCCAGGCCATTTCGCTGCGTGGCAGCGGCAAGGCCGCGCGCGTCGCCCAGCGGCCCTGCGGGCCGGCGGGAGCCGGGCTGTCGGTGAAGCGTTGTGCTTCCTGGTCGGGCGTGAGGTGATGCGGCACGCCGCCCTTGAGCAAGGCGTAAGGGTCGTTGGACGACGGCGCTTGCGGCAGCGAGGGGGCGTGATTGTGAGTCTGGGCGAAAGCAGGCGCCGCGAGAAGCGCGGCGCCCGCGGTCAGGAAGGCTCGGCGATGCATAACGCAATCTCCAGCATGGCGCGCGAGGCTAGCGCCGTGGCGTGGGGCGTCAACGGCTGACGCGAGGCGCCGTTGACGCAGGCGGGGGATTACGGCGCGCCCGCATGGTGCGTTGCTTGAAACCACTCTAAGATGCGCTCGCCTCGCGGCCGCAAGGCTCAACCCGGATATCACAGATGGCGATCAGACTGTCCGACTTCGATGCGGTGACGTTCGATGTGTATGGAACGTTGATCGACTGGGAGCCGTCGATCATCGCATTTCTGAGCGCGTGGGCACAACGCCATGGCGTCGAAGCCGACGACGGGATGCTGTTGACGGCGTTCGATCGCGCCCGCGCCGACATCCAGCGCGAGCGTCCCGCGCATCTCTATCCCGACGTGCTGCGCCGCTGCTTCACGCGCATCTCGAAGGAATTCGATGTCGCGCTCGATGAGGCGACGCGCGAGGAATTCGCCAAGGCGCCGCACACTTGGCCTCCTTACGCGGACAGCCATGCCGGCCTGACGGCGCTACAGCGCCGCGCGAAAGTCGGCGCGCTGAGCAACATCGACAACGCCTCGCTCGCGGAATCCTGCCGCAAGATGAACTTCGCGTTCGATATCGTCGTCACGGCCGAGCGTGTCGGCGCCTATAAGCCGGATACGCCGCATTTCCAGACGGCGATGGCCGACTGCGCGGCGCTGGGGATCCCTCATAGACGCATTCTGCACGTCGGGCAGAGCCTGCGTGCCGATATCGCGCCCGCGAACGCGCTGGGGCTGACATGCGTTTGGATCAACCGGCCCGGGCGCTCGCTTGGCCTTTCCGGCGTCGCCGCGCGCGGGGCAAAGCCCGATCTCACCGTATCGAGCTTGCGCGAGATGGTCGAGGCGATCGCGCAATAGAGGGCTCCCGGGATCGGACGGTTTGGGCGGCGCCGCGACGCTTCGCGCAATCGTTTTTGAGGAAAGATCACAACAACGCCACCGTTGCAGCGTTTCATGGGGGACGAGGGGAGAATTACGACTGTTCGCGAGAATAGGAGAATTCTCATGTGCGACTACAGTCTTCACAGCGTCGCGTCCCGGCCGGCGGCGGTCGGCGATAAGCTGATCTCGACAAAATTTCGTGGCACCAGCACCGGCGGATTCTCGGCACTCGGAGAGCCCGAGGTCGCCGTCTGCCTGCGCCCCGGAACGGAGATCGCTTTCGAACAGGAGATCGAGCGGAGCCATGCCTTCGGTGGACTGTTTCCACGATTTCAGTTCGGAAAGCTCGGACAGACGATGGCGCGGTTCCGTCAGGTCAATCTGCACGACCCGCATGTGCATCACGATGCGCTGGAGCTTCCCGACGGAACGGTGATCTTCGTCACCGATCTGCGCGAGGGGCAGGTGGCGACCGTTCTCCAGTTGCCGGTCGATCCGGAGACGGCGGAGACGGGCAAGGAGGTCCCGGTGTCGGGTCTCGCCGCACTCTGAGCCTCCAGGGCACGAGCGGGCCGGGGCGATCGTCCCGGTCTGCTCGCGCCGTCAAGAGCATGAGAACGCGCCTGTCCTCCGTGGCGAGCACGCGGAGGTGGGCTGAGCCCGGCCATGGTACGGGTGCTTCCTGCGCCCGGTGCTTCCTGCGCCCAACACTTCCCGTGCGGTCTTCCATCCCCTATCGTCCGCCGTCGATAAGCGAGCTCATTGCGCTGCACGCGGGCTCGCGTCACTGTCGTTTGGCTCAGGGCTACGCGAGGGCGCATGAAGGTGAATATCGAGATCGACTGCACGCCGATCGAGGCACGGCAGTTCATGGGGCTTCCCGACGTCGAGCCGATGCAGGCGGCGGTGATGAAGAAGATCGAGGAGCGCATGCTCGGCGATATCGAGAAGTTTTCGCCCGACGCGCTGATGCGCAACTGGATGTCGTTGTTTCCGCAGAACGCGGACTGGATGCAGGACATGATGAACAAGCTTTTCTCCGGCATCGGAGAGAGCTCCAGCCACAAGCAAGATAAGCGCGGCGCATGACTGATCCCGTCATCGCGGGGCTTGTTCCGACCGTGCGCAGCTTCATAAAAGACGTGGATGCCCGGAATGAATCCGGGCACGACGCGGCCGGGTAAGGGATCGGCCGCGCTCGCAGCGGAATTCCCACCAGACTTTGTTAAGACATTTCAAAAAAGGAAGACCCATGCCTGTACTCGGGAGCGACACGCTCAAGAAAATCCGCGCCGGCGAGCTTTCGCTCGGCCTCGGCGTTCATCATCTGCGCGGCGCTGCCGTTCCGCTGATCGCCAAGGCGGCCGGCTACGACTGGCTGTTCATCGACGGCGAGCACGGCGCCTTCAGTTCGCAGGAGGCGACGCAAATCTGCCTCGCCGCGCTTTCGACGGGCGTCGCGCCGATCGTGCGTGTCCTCGCCAGCGAGGTCAACGAGGGCGCACGCATGCTCGACAACGGCGCGCTCGGCATCGTCGTCCCGCATATCGATACCGCAGAGCAGGCCAAGGCGCTCGTCGACATGTATCGCTATCCGCCGCTCGGACATCGCAGCGCCGGCGGTCCGCCGTCGCAGTTCGGCTTCCGCGCGCCGGTGGCGAAGGAGGCGCTCGGCACGCTGAACAAGGAGCTTCTGGTCATTCCGATGATCGAGACGCCGAAAGCGGTCGAGAACGCCGACGCCATCGCCGCCGTCGAAGGTGTCGACATCCTGCTCATCGGCTCCAACGATCTCTCGACCGAGATGGGCTATCCCGGCCAGGTCGGGCACGAGAAGGTGCATGCCGCGTTCGAGACGGTGGCGAAGGCCTGCAAGAAGCACAAGAAGGTGCTCGGTATGGGCGGCGTCTACGACGAGAAGACCGCGAGCGCTTACATTGGACTTGGTGCAAGTTTCATCCTGGCCGGCGCCGATCATGGCTTCCTGATGGATGCGGCAGGCAAGCGCGCGGAGTTCCTGCGGGGATTGAAGAAGTAGGTTTGTCCCGACGCGAAGGCGTTTTCTTCATCTCTCCCCGCGGGGAGAGGTGAAGCCCGCCGCGACCGCGTCACGGGTCCCTGGTGGTGCGGCCGCGCTCTCAAACTTTCCGATTGACCGGCGGCGACCGAATGTGGCGAGTATCGCCTCAAGGCCGCGCGATGCGGCGCTAATTCAAAACCGGAGGCCGATGTGGACAAGCGTGGTCAAACCCGCGCCCTGATCGATCACATAGTGGGCGCCGTCGATGCCGCACAGGCGTTCGACAAACCGTTCTTCCATCTCAAGTACCAGAATATCTTTCCGCAACCCGTCTACGAGGCGATGCTGAAGGCGATGCCGGTGGCCGCGGATTACCGGCCGCTGCCGGGGCGCGGCAACGTCAACATCAAGGAAGACGGCTCCTCGACGCGGGTGAAGATCGATGTCTTCCCCGAATACATCCGTCACCTTCCGAAGGAGAAGCGCGAGATCTGGGACATCGTCGGCCGCGCGCTCACCTCGAGCGAGGTGCAGGAAGCCTTTCGCCGCAAGCTTGCGCCGGGCCTGGAGAAGCGCTTCGGCCCGGGTTACCGCGAGATCGGGATGTATCCGATCCCGGTGCTGACGCGGGACATTCCGGGCTATCGCATCACGCCGCATACCGACACGCACTGGAAGGGCATGACCATCCAGCTTTACCTGCCGAAGGACGACGCGCATCCCAATATCGGAACGATCTTCCACGGCAAGGACGCGAACGGGAATCTGACGAAGGACACGCAGATGCAGTTCGTGCCGAATTCCGGCTACGCCTTCGCGGTCGGCGACGATACCTGGCACTCGGCCGACCCCGTGGGCGACGATGTGGAGACGCGCGACAGCATCCTCCTGACCTATTTCGTCGATGCCGGCCTGCTGCGCTTCCTGCGCAACCGCGCCAAGCGGGTGGGTAACCTCGTGCTCAACGAGGTCCGCAGCCTGAAGCGGTGAGGGCCACGGCGGGCTCGCGCTTCGCCTCTCTCCATGGGAGAGGTGAGGGCGGCCCCCGGGGCTCCCACATTCGGTAACCTGCACTTTTCCACTTTCGCGCGCCTTCGCGACCATCCTACAATCGCCGCGGACCGTCACGTGCGCGTTGTCCGCCCCCGTTAAGAGGGGCCGGCGCGCGCAGGGGTGACACCGGAGGAATCATGGACGGGAGCAGGAAAATGACGTCGAGGGGCTTTGTGCTCGCGGCCGCGACGGCCGCCATGCTTTGCGGGGCGTCGCCGGCCTTCGCAGCGACGGAGATTCAGTTCTGGCATGCGATGACCGGCGGCAACAACGAGGTGATCGTCAAGCTTGCCAACGACTTCAACGCCTCGCAGTCCGACTATAAGGTCGTGCCGACCTACAAAGGCAGCTACCCGGACACGATGAACGCGGGCATCGCCGCGTTCCGCGCCGGCAGCGCGCCGCACATCCTGCAGGTGTTCGAGGTCGGCACCGCGACCATGATGGCCGCCAAGGGGGCGGTGAAGCCGGTCTATCAGTTGATGAAAGAGACCGGCGAGAAGTTCGACCCGCAAGCCTATCTTCCGGCGATCACCGGCTACTACTCGACCTCGAAGGGCGAAATGCTCTCGATGCCGTTCAACTCCTCGTCGACGGTGATGTGGATCAACAAGGACGCGTTCCGCAAAGCCGGCCTCGATCCCGACAAGCCGCCGAAGACATGGCCGGAAGTGTTCGAGGACGCCAAGAAGCTCAAGGCCGCCGGCTATGCGACCTGCGGCTTCTCGAATGCCTGGGTGACCTGGGTCAATCTCGAGCAGCTTTCCGCCTGGCACAATGTGCCGCTCTCTTCGAAGGCGAACGGTCTCGACGGCTTCGACACCGTGCTCGAGTTCAACGGGCCGCTGCAGGTCAAGCATCTCGAAAAGCTGATCGAGCTGCAGAAGGACAAGACCTACGACTATTCCGGCCGCACCAATACCGGGGAAGGTCGCTTTACCTCCGGCGAGTGTCCGATCTTTCTCACCTCGTCGGGTTTCTTCGGCAACGTCAAAGGCAACGCCAAGTTCGACTGGACCAACGCGCCGA
>JBDHSU010000021.1:0-38338 GCA_039808325.1 Variibacter sp.
CGGCGCAGATGGACGGCGCGATCCTGGTTGTGTCGGCGGCGGACGGCCCGATGCCGCAGACGCGCGAGCACATCCTTTTGGCGCGGCAGGTGGGCGTTCCGGCGCTGGTGGTGTTCATGAACAAGTGCGACATGGTGGACGACCCGGAGCTTTTGGAGCTGGTGGAGCTCGAGGTGCGCGAGCTTCTGTCGAAGTACGAGTTCCCGGGCGACGACATCCCGATCGTGAAGGGCTCGGCGCTGGTTGCGCTGGAGAACGGCGATCCGAAGCTCGGGCACGACGCGATCCTGGAGCTGATGAAGAACGTCGACGCCTACATCCCGCAGCCGGAGCGTCCGGTGGACCAGCCGTTCCTGATGCCGGTCGAGGACGTGTTCTCGATCTCGGGGCGCGGCACGGTTGTGACGGGGCGTGTCGAGCGCGGGATCGTGAAGGTGGGCGAGGAAGTTGAGATCGTCGGCCTGAAGGAGACGCAGAAGACGACGGTGACGGGCGTGGAGATGTTCCGCAAGCTGCTGGACCAGGGGCAGGCGGGGGACAACATCGGGGCGCTTCTGCGCGGGACGAAGCGCGAGGACGTGGAGCGCGGGCAGGTTCTGTGCAAGCCGGGCTCGGTGAAGCCGCACACGAAGTTCAAGGCGGAGGCGTACATCCTGACGAAGGAGGAGGGCGGCCGTCATACGCCGTTCTTCACCAACTACCGCCCGCAGTTCTACTTCCGCACGACGGACGTGACGGGCGTGGTGACGCTTCCGGAAGGCACCGAGATGGTGATGCCGGGGGACAACGTGTCGATGGAGGTGACGCTGATCGTTCCGATCGCGATGGAGGAGAAGCTGCGCTTCGCCATCCGTGAGGGCGGCCGCACCGTCGGCGCCGGCGTCGTCGCCTCGATCATCGAGTAAGGCGAATAGCGAAATGGCGGGCGGTAAATAAAAGCTAGTCGCCGCCCGCTACTCACTACTCGCCGGTTTGGCCGCGCGGGTTGATTAAAACGAAGAGACAGCAAAATGAACGGCCAGAACATCCGCATCCGGCTCAAAGCGTTCGATCATCGCATCCTCGATGCGTCGACGCGCGAGATCGTCAATACGGCGAAGCGGACCGGCGCGCAGGTGCGAGGGCCGATCCCGCTGCCGACCCGCATCGAGAAATTCACGGTCAACCGCTCGCCGCACATCGACAAGAAGTCGCGCGAGCAATTCGAGATGCGGACGCACAAGCGGCTTCTCGACATCGTCGACCCGACGCCGCAGACGGTGGACGCGCTGATGAAGCTCGACCTCGCCGCCGGCGTCGACGTCGAGATCAAACTCTAAACCGCTGACGCGGGCGAAGGACGATAACAATGCGTTCCGGAGTGATCGCACAAAAGGTGGGAATGACTCGCGTCTTCACGGACGCGGGTGAGCATGTGCCCGTGACGGTGCTGCGCCTCGCGCAGTGCCAGGTCGTGGGCCATCGCACGCCTGAGCGAAACGGTTATGTCGCGCTCCAGCTTGGAGCAGGAACACGCAAGACGAAGAACGTCTCGAAGGCGGAGCGCGGGCATTTCGCGGTCGCCAAGGTCGAGCCGAAGCGTAAGGTCGTGGAGTTCCGCGTCGAGGCCGAGGATCTGATCCCGGTTGGCGCTGAGATCACGGCGGATCACTTCGTGGTCGGGCAGTTCGTCGACGTGACGGGCACCTCGATCGGTAAAGGTTTCGCCGGCGGCATGAAGCGCTGGAATTTCGGCGGCCTTCGCGCCTCGCACGGCGTGTCGATCTCGCACCGTTCGATCGGTTCAACCGGTGGCCGTCAGGACCCGGGCAAGACCTTCAAGAACAAGAAGATGCCGGGCCATCTCGGCTCCGAACGGGTGACGACGCTGAACCTCAAGGTCGTGCAGACCGATGTGGAGCGCGGCCTCATTCTCGTCGAAGGCGCCGTTCCCGGCTCCAAGGGCGGTTGGATCACGGTGCGCGACGCGGTGAAGAAGTCGCTCCCGAAGGACGCGCCGAAGCCCGGCAAGTTCAAGCTCGCGAACGGCGAGGGCGACAAGCCGGCGGTAAACGAGAAGACGGCGGCGCCGGAAGCGCAAGCCGGTGAGGGGGCCTGACATGGAACTCAAGGTCACGACCCTCGACGGTAAGGAATCGGGATCGGTCCAGCTCTCGGACGCGATCTTCGGTCTCAATCCGCGCAAGGACATCCTGCAGCGTTGCGTCGTCTGGCAGCTCTCGCGCCGCCAGGCCGGCACTCACAAAGTGAAGAACCGCTCGGAGATCGCGCGCACCGGCAAGAAGCTCGGCAAGCAGAAGGGCGGCGGCACGGCGCGTCACGGCTCTCAGCGCGCCAACCTGTTCCGCGGCGGCGGCCGCTCGTTCGGCCCGCTCGTGCGCAGTCATGCGATCGACCTGCCGAAGAAGGTGCGGGCGCTGGCGCTGCGGCATGCGCTGTCGTCGAAGGCCAAGGACGGCGGCATCGTCGTCATCGACCAGGCCTCGCTGAAGGACGGCAAGACGAAGGCGCTGAAGGAGCAGTTCGGCAAGCTCGGCTTCGTCAACGCGCTGATCATCGACGGCGCGAGCGTCGATGAGAACTTCGCCCGCGCCGCCCGCAACGTGCCGCAGATCGACGTGCTGCCGGTGCAGGGCATCAACGTCTACGACATCATGCGGCGTCAGAAACTCGTACTGACGAAGGCCGCGCTGGATGCGCTGGAGGCGCGCTTCAAATGAGCTCTAGCTCCTCGAAGTCGATCGAGCCGCGCCACTACGACGTCGTCCTCTCGCCCGTCATCACCGAGAAGGCGACGATGGCGTCCGAGCGCAACCAGGTGATCTTCCGCGTCGCGAAGAACGCGACGAAGGAACAGGTGAAAGAAGCCGTCGAAAAGCTGTTCGACGTCAAGGTGAAGAGCGTCAATACGCTGATCCGCAAGGGCAAGAAGCGCACCTTCCGCGGCGTGCGGGGTCAGCTCTCCGACGTCAAGAAAGCGATCGTGACCTTGGTCGAAGGTCATCGCATCGACGTGACGACGGGTCTCTAGAGGTAACGCGTCATGGCATTGAGAAAATACAAACCGATCACGCCGGGCCAGCGTCAACTGGTGCTCGTCGACCGTTCGGCGCTCTACAAGGGCAAGCCGGTCAAGGCGCTGACCGAAGGCAAGAGCGAGAGCGGCGGCCGCAACAACAACGGGCGCATCACCGTGCGCTTCCGCGGCGGCGGCCATAAGCAGTCGTATCGCAAGGTCGATTTCAAGCGCGGCAAGGTTGACGTCAATGCGCGTGTCGAGCGGATCGAATACGATCCGAACCGCACGAGCTTCATCGCGCTGCTGAAATACGACGACGGCGAGCTCGCCTACATCCTGGCGCCGCAGCGCCTGGCGGAAGGCGACGTGATCGTCGCCGGCGAGTCGGTCGACGTGAAGCCGGGCAACTGCATGCCGCTCGGCAACATGCCGATCGGCACGATCGTGCACAATATCGAGCTCAAGATCGGCAAGGGCGGGCAGATCGCGCGCTCCGCCGGGACCTATGCGCAGATCGTCGGCCGCGATCAGGACTATGTGATCATGCGGCTCAATTCGGGTGAGCAGCGCCTGGTGAACGGCAAGTGCCGCGCCACGGTCGGTGCCGTCTCGAACCCGGACCACATGAACACCTCGATCGGCAAGGCCGGGCGCTCGCGCTGGCTCGGCCGGCGTCCACACAATCGCGGCGTGACCATGAACCCGATCGACCATCCGCACGGCGGCGGTGAGGGCCGCACCTCGGGCGGCCGGCATCCGGTCACGCCCTGGGGCTTCCCCACGAAGGGCAAGAAGACCCGCAAGAACAAGTCGACGACCAAGTTCATCGTGTCGAGCCGCCACGCGCGGAAGAAGAAGTAAGGAAGGGCGAGCTTATGGCACGTTCCGTTTGGAAGGGTCCGTTCGTCGACGGCTTTCTGCTGAAGAAGGCGGATGCCGCGCGTTCGTCCGGCCGCCACGACGTCATCAAGGTTTGGAGCCGGCGCTCGACCATCCTGCCGCAGTTCGTCGGGCTGACGTTCGGCGTTCACAACGGTCAGAAGCACGTTCCGGTGCAGGTGACCGAGGAAATGGTCGGGCACAAGTTCGGCGAATTCTCGCCGACGCGCACGTTCCATGGGCACTCCGCCGATCGCAAGGCGAAGCGCGCTTAAGGGACGCGGGAGCAAAACGATGAGCAAGAAGAAGCGTGAGCGCAGTCTCGCCGAGAACGAAGCCAAGGCCGTTGCGCGCAACATCCGGGTGAGCCCGCAGAAGCTCAACCTGGTCGCGCAGATGATCCGCGGCAAGAAGGTGGATGCGGCGCTCGCCGACCTGCAGTTCTCGCGCAAGCGCATTGCGGTCGACGTGAAGAAATGCCTCGAATCCGCGATCGCGAACGCGGAAAACAATCACGACCTCGACGTCGACGATCTCGTCGTCGCCGAGGCGCATGTCGGCAAAGGCCTGGTGATGAAGCGCTTCCATGCGCGCGCCCGCGGCCGCGCCGGCGCCATTCAGAAATTCTTCTCGCACCTGACGATCGTCGTTCGTCAGGTCGAGGAAGCGGCGTAAGCGGAGAGAGCCCGATGGGTCAGAAGGTCAATCCGGTCGGTCTGCGTCTCGGCATCAACCGGACGTGGGATTCGCGCTGGTACGCGGGCAAGGCCGAGTATGGCAAGCTGCTGCATGAGGACATGGAGATCCGTCGTGAACTCCTGAAGGCGCTCAAGCAGGCGGCGGTTTCGCGCATCATCATCGAGCGCCCGCACAAGAAGTGCCGCGTCACCATCCACTCGGCTCGCCCGGGCGTCGTGATCGGCAAGAAGGGCGCGGATATCGAGAAGCTGCGCAAGAAGGTTGCGGACCTCACGTCCTCGGACGTGGTGATCAACATCGTCGAAATCCGCAAGCCGGAGCTCGACGCGCAGCTGGTCGCGGAATCGATCGCGCAGCAGCTCGAGCGCCGCGTGGCGTTCCGCCGCGCCATGAAGCGCGCCGTGCAGTCGTCGATCCGACTCGGCGCCGAAGGCATCCGGATCAATTGCTCGGGCCGCCTCGGCGGCGCGGAAATCGCGCGGATGGAATGGTACCGTGAAGGTCGCGTGCCGCTGCATACGCTGCGGGCCGACGTCGACTTCGGCGTCGCGACGGCGTTCACGACTTACGGCACCTGCGGCGTGAAGGTCTGGATCTTCAAGGGCGAGATCCTCGAGCACGACCCGATGGCGCAAGACAAGAAGTTGGCCGAAGGCGATGCGGGCCGCCCGCGCCGCGACGCGGCTTGATACAAAGCCAACCGAACGGGCACTAAGTCATGTTGCAACCGAAACGCACCAAGTTCCGCAAGGCGCACAAGGGCCGTATCCACGGCGTCGCCAAGGGCGGGGCCGAATTGGATTTCGGCCAGTACGGTCTCAAGGCGATGGAGCCTGAGCGCGTGACCGCGCGGCAGATCGAGGCCGCACGTCGCGCTCTGACGCGCCACATGAAGCGCTCCGGTCGCGTGTGGATCCGGGTGTTCCCGGACGTTCCGGTTTCGAAGAAGCCGATCGAAGTGCGTATGGGTAAAGGCAAGGGCACGCCCGAGCTTTGGGTGTGCCGCGTCAAGCCCGGGCGCATCATGTTCGAGATCGACGGCGTGCCGGTGCAGCTCGCCAAGGAAGCCCTCGCTCTCGCCGCCGCGAAACTGCCGATCAAGACGCGCTTCGTCGAGCGCATTGCCGAGTAACGAGGACCATGATGAAGGCCGACGACGCCCGCGCGATGACCCCGGACCAGCTCAGCGATGAACTGCTGAAGCTGAAGAAGGAACAGTTCAACCTGCGCTTCCAGCGCGCCACCGGGCAGCTCGCGAATACGTCGCGTGTGCGCCAGGTACGCCGCGACATCGCGCGGATCCAGACGATTGCGCGCCAGAAGCGCGCCGCCGACACGGCGAAGTGAGGAGTTCGAGATGCCGAAGCGCATGCTGCAGGGCGTCGTCGTCAGCGACAAGCAAGACAAGACCGTGGTCGTGCGGATCGACCGCCGGTTCACGCATCCGGTGATGAAGAAGACCGTGCGGCGTTCGAAGCACTATCACGCCCATGACGAAGCGAATACCTATGCGATCGGCGACGTCGTGTGGATCGAAGAGCATCGCCCGATCTCGCGCTTGAAGCGCTGGTCGGTGGTGCGAGGTGAGCGAAAAGGCGAAGCAGTGGCCGCTCCGGCCGCTGACTCGAAGGCGAAGTAAGCGCTGCGCGCGCTTCATAAGAGAGGAAGAGGTGCATCATGATTCAGATGCAGACCAACCTCGACGTGGCGGACAATTCCGGCGCGCGGCGAGTGATGTGCATCAAGGTGCTTGGCGGTTCCAAGCGCAAGTATGCAGGCGTTGGTGATGTCATCGTTGTTTCCGTGAAGGAGGCGATTCCGCGTGGCCGCGTCAAGAAGGGCGAGGTCATGAAGGCGGTGGTCGTGCGCACGGCGAAGGAGATTCGCCGTCAGGACGGTTCGATCATTCGTTTCGACCGCAACGCGGCCGTGCTGATCAACGCGCAGGCCGAGCCGGTCGGCACGCGTATCTTCGGCCCGGTCCCGCGCGAGCTGCGGGCGAAGAACCACATGAAGATCATTTCGCTGGCTCCCGAGGTGCTGTGATGGCGGCGCGGATTAAAAAGGGCGACAAGGTCGTCGTGACGAGCGGGCGCGATCGCGGACGCACGGGCGAAGTCATCGAGATGCGTCCGGGCGACGAGCGCGTCGTGGTGCGCGGGATCAATATGGTCAAGCGCCACCAGCGCCAGAGCGCGCAGCAGGAAGGCGGGATCATCTCGAAAGAGGCGGCGATCCACATCTCCAACGTCGCGTTCGCCGATCCGAAGGACGGCAAGCCGACGCGCGTGGGCTTCAAATTCATCGGCGAAGGCCGGGACCGCAAGAAGGTGCGCTTCGCGAAGCGCTCGGGAGTCGAGATCGATGGCTGACGAAGGGAAAAAGGCGCCAGCGAAGAAGGCGGCCCCGAAGGGGGACGCCGCGGCGGCCGACAAGGGCGCGAAGGCGAAGAAGGGCGACAAGCCCGTGGTTACGGCGAAGGCCGGCAAGGTCGCCGAGCCGAAAACCACGCCGCGCGTGCGCAAGCAGTATGAAGAGGTCGTGCGCAAGGCGCTGGTCGAGAAGTTCGGCTACAAGAACGGCATGCAGGTGCCGGTGCTCGACAAGGTCGTGCTCAATATCGGCGTCGGCGAGGGCGTCAGCGACCGCAAGAAGGTCGACATGGCGGCGGCCGACCTGGCGCTGATTGCCGGCCAGAAGCCAGTGATCACGAAGGCGCGCAAGTCGATCGCGAACTTCAAGCTGCGCGACGGGCAGGCGATCGGCTGCAAGGTTACATTGCGCAAGCGGCGCATGTACGAATTCATCGATCGTCTGGTGAACATCGCGCTGCCGCGCGTTCGCGACTTCCGCGGCCTCAACCCGAAGAGCTTCGACGGCCGCGGCAACTACGCGATCGGCATCAAGGAGCACATCATTTTCCCCGAGATCGACTACGATAAGGCGGAATCGGCTTGGGGCATGGACATCGTCATCTGCACGACGGCGCACTCGGACGATGAGGCGCGCGCGTTGCTCGCAGGTTTGAATTTCCCGTTCCGGCAGTGAGGCGCACGCTGCGACCTCAAACGCGGAAGATCTGGAGAGACTGATGGCAAAGAAGAGTTCGATCGAGAAGAACGAGAGGCGGCGCAAGCTGTCCAAGAAGTTCTCGGGCCGCCGCGCGCGGCTGAAGGCGATCGCACGCGATAAGAACGCGACGATGGAAGATCGTTTCGCGGCGGCGCTGAAGCTTGCCGAGCTGCCCCGCAACGGGTCGGCGACGCGCGTGCGCAATCGCTGCGAAGTGACGGGCCGCCCGCGCGCCTTCTATCGCAAGCTGAAGATGAGCCGTATCGCCATTCGCGACCTGGGATCGAAGGGAATGATCCCCGGTCTCGTGAAGTCGAGCTGGTAAGGGAGGTCGCGCGATGTCTATGAACGATCCTCTCGGCGATATGTTGACCCGCATCCGCAACGCGCAGATGCGTAACAAGTCGAAGGTCGCGACGCCCGGCTCGAAGCTGCGCGCCAACGTTCTCGAGGTGCTCAAGAGCGAAGGTTATATCCGTGGCTATTCGGCGACCGAGCTTGGCAATGGCCGTTCGGAGTTCGATATCGAGTTGAAGTATTTCGACGGAGAGCCGGTGATCCGCGAGATCGCGCGCGTCTCCAAGCCCGGGCGGCGGGTCTACGTGTCGGTGAACAATCTGCCGCGCATCAACAACGGTCTCGGGATCTCGATCCTGTCGACGCCGAAGGGTGTCATGGCCGATCACGATGCGCGTGAGCAGAACGTCGGCGGCGAAGTCCTTTGCACGGTGTTCTGAGGAAAGATCTGGATCATGTCGCGCATTGGTAAAAGAGCCGTCGCCGTGCCGAACGGCGTACAGGCGAGCGTCGAAGGCCAGAAGCTCAAGATGAAGGGCCCGAAGGGCGCGCTTGAGCTCGTGCTGCACGGTGACGTTGGCGCCACCATCGACAAGGGCGTCGTAAGCATCACGCCGCGCTCCGAGACGAAGCGCGCGCGGGCGATGTGGGGCCTGTCGCGTTCGCTTGTGAACAACCTCGTGACCGGCGTCACGAACGGTTTCGAGCGCCGCCTCGAGATCAACGGCGTCGGCTATCGTGCGGCCGTCCAGGGCAAGAATCTTCAACTCGCCCTCGGCTTCAGCCACGATGTGGTCTATCCGATCCCGGAGGGGATCCAGATCACGGCGCCGAAGCCGACGGAAATCGTCATCACCGGCATCGACAAGCAGAAGGTCGGGCAGGTGGCGGCTGAGATCCGCGCATTCCGCGGGCCGGAGCCGTACAAGGGCAAGGGCGTCAAGTACGCGGACGAGTACATCTTCCGCAAGGAAGGCAAGAAGAAATGACGTTGGAGCAGTTCTTCGAATTGCATCGCTCGCCGAAGGCGATCGTCGTGCGTCCATATGACGTCGCGGCGACGGAGGCGGCGGTGGCGAATGATCTCACCGTAGGAGAGCTCGCCGAGGGCGTGCGTTTCTTCCGCGGCGTCAGCAAGAAGCGGAGCCGGTAATGGCGCATCAAACCTCGACCCAACGGCGCGAAGCGCGTGTGCGGCGAGCCGTCAAGAAAGCGGCGGGCGGGCGACTGCGCCTGTCGATCTTCCGCTCGTCCAAGCACATCTATGCGCAGGTGATCGACGACACGAAAGGCGCAACCGTCGCGGCCGCCTCGTCGCTCGAGAAGTCCTTGCGGGAAAGCCTGAAGACCGGCGCCGACGTCGATGCGGCGAAGGCGGTCGGCAAGCTCGTCGCCGAGCGATGCGTCGGCAAGGGCGTCAAGGACGTGGTGTTCGACCGCGGACAGTATCTCTATCACGGCCGCGTCAAGGCGCTGGCCGATGCGGCCCGTGAAGGAGGGCTGAACTTCTGATGGCTACACAACCGGGCACCTCGGCCGAGCGAGGACGTAAGGGACGGGACCGCGATCGCGAGGAGCGCGACAGCGAGTTCGTCGACAAGCTGGTTCACATCAACCGTGTCGCCAAGGTCGTGAAGGGCGGTCGGCGCTTCGGCTTCGCGGCACTCGTCGTCGTCGGAGACCAGAAGGGCCGCGTCGGCTTCGGCCACGGCAAGGCGCGCGAAGTGCCGGAAGCGATCCGCAAGGCGACGGACGCGGCGAAGCGTAGCCTTACGCGCGTTCCGCTGCGCGAAGGCCGCACGCTGCATCATGACGTCTTCGGGCGCCATGGCGCGGGCAAGGTGTTCCTGCGCGCGGCGCCTCCCGGCACCGGCATCATCGCCGGCGGCCCGATGCGCGCCGTGTTCGAAACGCTCGGCATGCAGGACGTGGTGGCGAAGTCGCTCGGCTCGTCGAATCCGTACAACATGGTGCGGGCGACGTTCGACGCGCTCAAGCACCAGGACTCGCCGCGTTCCGTTGCGTCTCGGCGCAGCCTCAAGGTTTCGGCCTTGCAGAGCCGTCGACGCGAGGGCGACACGGAGCAGATGGCGGCCGACTAGAGCATGATGCCGAAAAGTGCGGAGCGGTTTTCGGCAAACATCATGCTCTCGGTATTGGAATCGATCACGGTCATGATTTTGGATCGATGCGATCCAAGTCATCGTGATCTAGCGGTCAACGCGCCATGCGCGCGGGAGTAGAGCGATGAATGCGACGAAGGCGAAGGGCAAGACCCTCAAAGTGAAACAGACCGGCAGCCCGATCCGCCGCGAGCAGCAGCAGCGCGCGACGTTGATCGGTCTCGGACTCAACAAGATCGGCCGTGTCGCGGAATTGCCGGACACGCCGGACACGCGCGGCATGATCGCGAAAGTGAATCATCTCGTGCAGGTGGTGGAAGGATAAGGCTGTCGTCTCCGCGGATGACGGCAGTCAAGAGGATTTGGACCGATGAAACTCAGTGACCTCAAGGACAAGCCGGGCGCGCGCAAGGCGCGCATGCGCATCGGGCGCGGTATCGGTTCCGGCAAGGGCAAGACCGGCGGCCGCGGCGTCAAGGGACAGAAGGCGCGCTCGGGCGTCGCCGTCAAAGGTTTCGAAGGTGGCCAGATGCCGCTGCATCGGCGCCTGCCGAAGCGCGGCTTCAATAACATCTTCGCGATCGCGCTGAACGAAGTGAACCTCGATCGCATCCAGACGGCGATCGATGCCGGCAAGCTCGACGCCCAGGCGACGATCGATGCCGAGGCGCTGGTGAAGGCCGGCGTGCTGCGTCGCGCGAAGGATGGCGTGCGTCTCCTCGGTCGCGGCGAACTCAAGGCCAAGGCGAACTTCTCCGTGCACGGCGCGTCGAAGTCGGCGGTCGCGGCGGTCGAGAAGGCCGGGGGATCGGTGACGGTGCTCGCGCCGAAGGCGGACGCGGGCGAAGCCGCGGCGTAGCGACTATATAGGCGCTCACGGGCCGTCGCCCTTCGAGGGCCGCCTTGCGGCGGCCGCCTCGGGATGACGGATCAGGACGCGGAATGTAGGCGTCATCCTGAGGTGCGAGGCGCGTAAGCGCCGAGCCTCGAAGGATGGCCGTAACAAACCGGCGCAAATCGGCGTCGCGTTTGGGAGCTTCGGACAATGGTCTCGGCAGCGGAACAACTGGCGTCAAACCTCAACTTCGGTGCGCTCGCCAAGGCGCAGGAGTTGAAGAAGCGCATCTGGTTCACGCTCGGCGCGCTCCTCGTCTATCGCCTCGGCACCTACATTCCGTTGCCCGGCATCGACCCGACGGCTTGGAGCGAGATCTTCAAGACGCAGTCGGGCGGCATTCTCGGCATGTTCAACATGTTCTCCGGCGGTGGCATCAATCGGATGGCCATCTTCGCGCTGAACATCATGCCCTACATTTCGGCATCGATTATCATCCAACTGCTGACGACGGTGTCCCCGACGCTCGAGAACCTCAAGAAAGAGGGCGAGCAGGGGCGCAAGATGATCAACCAGTACACGCGCTACCTGACCGTCGTGCTGGCGGCATTCCAGTCCTACGGTATCGCGCTCGGCTTGCAGGGCGCCGGCAATGCCGTCGCCAATCCGGGATTCTTCTTCCTGATCTCGACGACGATCACGTTGACCGGCGGCACCATGTTCCTGATGTGGCTCGGCGAGCAGATCACCTCGCGCGGCATCGGCAATGGCATCTCGCTGATCATCCTCGCCGGCATCGTGGCGGAGTTGCCGTCGGCGATCGTGAGCACGCTGGAACTCGGGCGCCAGGGCGCGCTCTCGACCGGCCTCATCCTGGCGGTGATCGTGATGGCGATCGCGGTGATCGCTTTCATCGTATTCGTCGAGCGTGCGCAGCGGCGGCTTCTGATCCAGTATCCGAAGCGCCAGGTCGGCAATCAGATGTTCGAGGGGCAGTCCTCGCATCTGCCGCTCAAGCTCAACACCTCGGGCGTCATTCCGCCGATCTTCGCGTCGTCGCTGCTGTTGCTGCCGGCGACGGTCGCCAACTTCAATGCCGGGCAGGGGCCGGAATGGCTCGGCACGGTGACAACGCTGCTCGGCCACGGCCGCCCGCTCTTTCTGCTGCTTTACGTCGCCCTCATCGTCTTCTTCGCGTTCTTTTACACCGCCGTCGTGTTCAACCCGACGGAGACGGCGGATAATCTGAAGAAGCACGGCGGCTTCATTCCCGGCATTCGCCCGGGCGAGCGCACCGCGGAATACATCGATTACGTGCTCTCGCGCATCACGGTCGTCGGCGCGATCTATCTCGCCATCGTCTGCGTGATTCCGGAAATCCTGATCTCCTACGCCGCGGTGCCGTTCTATTTCGGCGGCACCTCGCTCCTCATCGTCGTCAGCGTGACGATGGATACGGTGGCACAGGTGCAGGGCTATCTGCTCGCGCATCAGTACGAAGGTCTGATCAAGCGCTCGAAGCTGCGCGGCCGTCGCCGATAGCCGCTGGGATTGCGCGGCAAAAGGCTCCGGGAGGCGCCGCGAGAGGACTCGCCTTTCCCCTCGCAGTTTCGATAGAGTTTGTCGTCGTTCCGCAGGGCGCTGGGCCGGGTTGGCGGAACGAAGGGGGGTAAGATGAGGCTGATCTTGCTCGGCCCGCCGGGGGCCGGGAAAGGAACGCAGGCGCAGCGGTTGGTTCAGCGGCACGGAATCGTGCAGCTCTCGACGGGCGACATGCTACGGGCGGCGATCGCCGCAAATACCCCTATCGGACAGAAAGCCAAGGATATCATGGCGCGCGGCGCGCTCGTACCGGACGATGTCGTGGTTGGCATCATCTCGGAGCGGATGGACAAGCCGGACGCAAAGAACGGATTCGTCCTCGATGGGTTTCCGCGGACCGTTGCCCAGGCGGAAGCGCTCAATCAACTCCTGAAGGAAAAGAATCTCAAGCTTGATGCCGTCGTCGAACTGCGGGTCGACGAGGGCGCCTTGCTGTCGCGGATCGAGCGGCGCATCGCCGAGATGAAGGCCCGCGGCGAGGCCGTGCGGGCCGACGACAATGCCGAGGCGCTGAAGATCCGTCTCGACGCCTATCGCGCGCAGACCGCGCCGCTGATCACGTATTACGGTCAGAAGGGGGCACTGAAGACGGTCGACGGTATGGCCGGAATCGACGAGGTGACCGCCGCCATCAACGCGGCGCTCGCGGCGCCGGAATCCTCCGCCGGGCGGCAAAATGCCGCCCGAGCATGATGGCGAAAGCGTGAAGCGGTTTTCTGATCGCGTAATGTTCTAAGCTATTGGGATCGTTTACGTTTATGGTTTTGATCGATTCGATCCAAATCATTGTGATCCAGGAAGGTTGACGGACGCGGGGTGAATCCCCTAATACCCACCATCCGGTCTGCAGACAGAAGCAGCGTTGTCGAGTTCCTCGCGCGAGGGGCGGGCGACGCGATTTTGGCGTGGCTGCCGATCCGCGTGGGATTTTCGTTCAGGTGTGCCGGCTCGAGCCGGCCCGATTGAGGAGTGACCGGTCTTGGCCCGTATTGCAGGCGTCAATATCCCGACCAACAAGCGCGTCGTCATCGCGCTGCAGTACATCCACGGCATCGGCCCGGCGAAGGCCGCCGAGATCATGGAAAAGACGGGCCTTCCGGCGGATCGGCGCGTGTCGCAATTGACCGACGCCGAGGTGCTGCAGATTCGTGAGGTGATCGACCGCGACTACATGGTCGAAGGCGATCTGCGCCGCGACGTCTCGATGAACATCAAGCGCCTGATGGACCTCGGCTGCTACCGCGGCCTGCGCCATCGGCGCGGTCTGCCGGTGCGCGGTCAGCGCACGCACACGAACGCCCGCACCCGCAAGGGTCCGGCGAAGGCGATCGCAGGCAAGAAGAAGTAAGTAAAGCGAGTAGGGAGTACCGAGTAGCGAATAGGGTCTTTCTATTCGCTACTCGCTGATTGGTGGAGCCGCTGGAACTACGGCGGCGTCGATATCTCGAAAAGGAAATGGAATGGCGAAAGAAGCAGCGCGCGTACGCAAGAGAGAGCGGAAGAACATCGCCTCGGGCGTCGCGCATGTGAATGCAAGCTTCAACAATACCATGATCACCATCACGGACGTGCAGGGCAACACCATTGCCTGGTCGTCGGCGGGGACCATGGGCTTCAAGGGATCGCGCAAGTCGACCCCTTACGCCGCGCAGGTCGCCGGCGAGGATGCCGCGCGCAAGGCGCAAGAGCATGGAATGCGCACGCTCGAAGTCGAAGTGTCGGGACCGGGTTCCGGCCGCGAGTCGGCGCTGCGCGCATTGCAGTCCGCGGGGTTCACCGTCACCTCGATCCGTGACGTGACGCCGATCCCGCACAACGGATGCCGGCCGCGCAAGCGCCGCCGCGTCTGATCGCACGTTCGGCGGACGGTCTGGCCGCCCGGAAACCGCCGGCTTTTCCCCACTGGCCAGTGGGAGCGCGGGACATTGGGCTCGCGAAGAGAGAGATTATGACTGACACGGTAATCCAGAAGAACTGGCAGGAACTGATCAAGCCGGACAAGCTGCAGGTTTCGGCCGGCTCCGATCCGAAGCGTTTCGCCACCATCGTCGCCGAGCCGCTCGAGCGCGGCTTCGGCCTGACGCTGGGCAACGCGCTGCGCCGCATCCTGCTGTCGTCGTTGCAAGGCGCCGCGGTGCAGTCGGTGCATATCGACGGCGTGCTGCACGAATTCTCGTCGATTGCCGGCGTGCGCGAGGACGTGACCGATATCGTCCTCAACATCAAGGATATCGCCATCAAGATGCAGGGCGAAGGCCCGAAGCGCATGGTGGTGAAGAAGCAGGGCCCGGGCCCGGTGACCGCCGGCGACATCCAGACGGTCGGCGACGTGGTCGTGCTCAACCCCGATCTCGTCCTTTGCACGCTCGATGACGGCGCCGAAATCCGCATGGAATTCACCGTCAACACCGGCAAGGGCTATATCGCCGCCGAGCGCAACCGCCCCGAGGACGCGCCGATCGGCTTGATCCCGATCGATAGCCTGTACTCGCCGGTGCGCAAGGTTTCGTACAAGGTCGAGAACACCCGCGAGGGCCAGATTCTCGATTATGACAAGCTCACGCTGCAGGTGGAGACGAACGGCTCCATCAGCGCCGAGGACGCGGTCGCGTACGCGGCGCGCATCCTGCAGGACCAGCTCAACGTCTTCGTGAACTTCGAGGAGCCGCGCCGCGAGGCCGCCGCCGAGGCGATTCCGGATCTCGCGTTCAATCCGGCCTTCCTCAAGAAGGTGGACGAGCTCGAGCTTTCCGTGCGTTCGGCCAACTGTCTGAAGAACGACAACATCGTCTATATCGGCGACCTCGTTCAGAAGACGGAAGCCGAGATGCTGCGCACGCCGAATTTCGGCCGCAAGTCGCTCAACGAGATCAAGGAAGTCATGGCGCAGATGGGCCTGCATCTCGGTATGGAAGTGCCGGGCTGGCCGCCTGAGAACATCGACGATCTGGCCAAGCGTTTCGAAGATCATTACTGAGCGAATAGGGAGTAGCGAACGGTAGCCGTTGCTACGCGCTACTCGCTTCTAGGGCGAACGCAGGAAGCCCACCTGAGCACAACGTCGGGCGCATTGTCGCGACGGGGAAAAGAGAAGGAAGTCGTCCATGCGTCACGGAAACGCGCATCGCAAGCTCAATCGCACCGCCGAGCATCGCCGCGCGATGTTCGCCAATATGTGCGCCGCCCTGATCAAGCACGAGCAGATCACCACGACGCTGCCGAAGGCGAAGGAACTGCGTCCGATCGTCGAGAAGCTGGTCACGCTGGGCAAGCGCGGCGATCTGCATGCGCGCCGCCGCGCCATCGCCGAGATGCGCGACGTCGCGATGGTGAAGAAGCTCTTCGAGGTTCTCGGCCCGCGCTACAAGGAGCGCAACGGCGGCTATACGCGGATCATCAAGGCGGGCTTCCGCTACGGCGATTCCGCGCCGGTCGCGGTGATCGAGTTCGTCGAGCGCGATGTCGATGCCAAGGGTCTCGACTCCGGCCCGGTGCAGGAGAAGCAGGCCGACGCGGCGTAACGCCTTCGTCTCGAATGAAAAGGCGGCCTCATGGGCCGCCTTTTTTGTTTTGCATCATGCCCGCGTGGACTTTGATCCGTCACCTTGAAGATGCGAGACGTGTTTGCGCCGAGCTCTCAAAGAGCGACGGCCTGTACTCTGGCCGTCCTTCGAGACTCGCGGCCTAAACGGCCGCGCCCCGGAATGACCCACTACGCCGCGTTTGCCTTCGCATATTCGACCACCTCGCGATGCGTCGCGAACCACACTCCCGGCTTCGACTGCGCGTGGCGGATGATCTCTTCGAGGATCCAGATGCGCGAGCGATAGCCGCTGATATGCGGATGCATCGTGAGCTGGAAGATGCCGCCCGCCTCGTAGGCTGCGTCGAACTCGCGGCGGAAGATATCGAACACGTCGGGCGGCGGCGTGTAAGGCCGCAGCGACTGGAAGCGATGCATCATGAAGTACACGGCATCGTCGCGCACCCATTCCACCGGCAATTCGACGACGCCGGTCGGCTCGCCATCCATCAGCAGTTCGTAGCAGTCTTCATCCGCCATCAGCGATGAATCGTAGAGAAGCTGCATCTCCTTCTCGATGCGCAGCGTATGCGGGCTGAAATCCCAGGACGCCGTGCGCATGCCGACGGGGTGCACCTTGGTCAGCTTCTCCAGCGTGTCGCGCGAACGCAGCATGATGTCGCGCTCGGCCTCGTAGGAGAGCACCGAGTTAAGCTCGTGAATCCAGCTATGCATGCCGATCTCGTGACCTTCGGCGATGACGCGGACCTGTTCCTCGGGATGCAGCAATGCGGCGACGGCGGGTACAAAGAAGGTGGCGTGAACGCCGTATTTCTGTAGCAGCGTGAGGATTCGCGGCACGCAGACGCGCGCGCCGTATTCGCCCCACGCCATGCGGCCGATCGACTTTCCGCCTTCACGCAGTTCGTTGGTCTCGTGATCGGAATCGAAGGAGAGCGCGACGGCGCAGCGCGCGCCATCCTTCCACTTGCTGGGGCGATAGCTGCGCCCGGCGCGCACCTGATTGACGAGCTTGCGCCAATGCGGCTCCGGCCATTGCCACGGTTCCATTTCGTGCGACTTGTCGTTCATTGTCATCTCCTTTTTAAGCGATCGGCGATCCGGTAACAGGCAGGACCTGTCCCGTGATCCACGATGCGTAGTCGGATGCGAGGAACAGAACCGCGTGCGCGATGTCTTCCGGCGTGCCCATGCGGCGCATCGCGATGTGCTCGACGAAAGATTTCTGTTTCCTCTCGCTGTAGCTCGCCCATTGGCGCTCGTAGTCCGGGCTGGTGCGCAGGAAGCCCGGCGCGACGGAATTCACGGTGACGCCGAAGGGGCCCATCTCGAGCGAAAGCTGCTTCACGAGGCCGACCTGGCCGTGCTTGCTCGAGGCATAACTTTGGATACCCGTCAGGCTCGTCGCCAGCCCCGCGCGGCTCGAGATGGTGACGATGCGGCCGCGCCGCGCCTTCTTCATCAGCGGCGCGACGGCGCGCGCGCAAAGAAACGCGCCGGTCAGATTTGCATCGACGATCGCGCGCCAATCGTCGAGCGCCACGTCCTCGATCGGCTTCGGGACTTGCCCGCGCACGCCGCCGGCGACGTAGACGAGGACATCGACGACGCCTGCCGTCGCGACCATCGCGTCGATCGACCGCGGATCGGTGACGTCGACGCGAACGGGACGAACGTCTCCGTCCGTTGCGCCGGCCGCGATCTCTTCCGCGAGAATGTCGCCGGCCCACACAGTCGCGCCGCGCGTCGCGAAGGCGTCGACAATACCGCGCCCGATGCCGCGCGCGGCGCCGATGACGAGAACGCTTTTGCCGTCGAATGCAATCTGCACGTCAGCTCAACTCCTCATGCGCGGTTTCCCGCAAACCGATGATCACCGCGGTGGAGACGAGCGCTGCGGCGATCAGATAGAACGTGTGCGCGAGCGGCGAATTGAAGTGGTTGATCAGCCATACCGAGATGAACGGCGCGAAGCCGCCAAAGATGGCGACGGCCAAGGCATAACCTGTCGTCATCCAGGTCGAGCGCGTGCGCGTCGGGAAGATTTCGGCGATGGCCGCGGGGCCGGCTCCGGAAAACATCGAGATCATCAACGCGAACAGGATCTGCACCGCGACAAGCGCGCCGTAGGATGCACCCGAGAGAAGAAATGCGAATGTCGGATAGGGCAGCACGATGAAGGCGAGGCAGCAGCCGAGGAGAAGCGGCTTGCGGCCGACGCGATCCGAGAGCGTGCCCATGATCGGGATGGCGATGGCGAGGACGACGAGCCCGATCGTGTTCGCCCACAGCGCCTCGGCGGCGCTGATCTTCAAGAACTTCTGCGTGTAAGTCGGCATGTAGCTGAGCAGAACGTAGAAGCAGACGGTCCACACGATGGTGAAGCCGAACGCCTTCGTCGCCAGCAGCAGCGGCGAATCGGAATCGTGCTGCGCCACGGACGGCGTGGCCGCGGCGCGCTTGTAGGCGGGCGTCTCGTCGATCGTTCGGCGCATATACATGCCGACGGGGCCGAGCAGGGCGCCCAGCAGGAAGGGGACACGCCACCCCCAACTCTCCATCTGCTCCGCCGAGACGATGGTGGTCAGCAGGGCCGCGATGCCGGAGCCCAGCAGCAGGCCGGCGACCACGCTCATCTGTTGGAAGCTGCCGTAGAATCCGCGTTGGCCCTTGGGAGCCCATTCCACGATGTAGGCGGTGGAACTGCCCCATTCGCCGCCAGCGGAAAAGCCTTGCAGCAAGCGGGCGAAGACGAGCAGCGCCGGCGCCAGCGCGCCGATCGATTGATAAGTCGGCAGGATGCCAATGAGCACCGTGCCGGCCGCCATCAATCCGATGGTGATCAGCAGCGCGAGCTTGCGCCCATGAGTGTCGCCGATGCGGCCGATGACGATGCCGCCAAGCGGCCGTGCGACGAAACCGAGACCATAGGCGAGGAAGGTCGAAAGCAGCGCCGTGACGTCGTCGCCGGCGGGAAAGAACTTATGCGCGAGATAGACCGCGACATAGGCGTAGACGGCGAAGTCGTACCATTCGAGGACGTTACCCACGACGGCGGCGGCCACGGCGCGGCGTATGTCGGATGACGCGGGATGTTGCATCGCTTCCCCCAATCTTCCGCGCCGTCCCGGCCGGCTGAATCGGGCGGCGCCCACCGGCGGCATTCTCGACCAGGAGAATCGCGGCGACAACTGCGCGCAGCGGATGACTGCCCACACGCCGTCGCGCCAGCACAGAGGACCGTGTTCAGGGCCTTGAATGAATTGATATTTCGCTCCGACCCAGAGCCTTCGATATGAAGATTCAACAGAATCGCGCCGAATCTCGAGATTCACGACGAGGCGGTATAAATTTACGGTCCGTTGACCAAATCATTAAGATTAGAAAGGTCGTCGTGGCGACATCTTAAGAACAAGATTTTGACACGGTTGGTGCCGGGCCGCCGCAGCGTCGCACGACGTATTTGTGTATCGTATTGAATTTAAAGAGAATCCATTTTCGCATGCCGCGAGGTGGGTCCGACGACCACGGTGGGCCGTGGCGCCGACTTGAGGATTCGATGAAGATTTACTTTTCGATAACTACGAAATCGCCGCCAAATGGCGACCACTGTGTCTTCGTTGCAATAGACGACTTAGGGGACTTGGCTTATTGAAGAGGCACACGCAACAAAGGGGGTTCACCCTATGAAAAAGATTACTCTCGTTTTGGCCGCTGCTACTGCGCTCGTCTCGGCGCAGGCGCTCGCTGCCGATCTCCGGCCGGTGTACAAGGCACCGCCGGCGCCCGTGGTTGCCCCCTACTACAACTGGAGCGGCTTCTATCTCGGTGCGCACGTTGGCGGCGGCTGGTCTGACGTCAGCCTCACCAACCTGGACAACACGACGGCTTGGGGCGACTTGGTCCCCGGCGATCGCGTCCGTACGGATAACAGCGGCGTTCTCGGCGGCGGTCAGCTCGGCTTCAACTGGCAGACCGGCAATGTCGTGTTCGGCCTCGAAGCTTCGTTCTCCGGCGCGGGCATCGACGGCAACGTCCTCAGCCCCTTCGGGACGGCCGACGATCAGTTCAAGACCAGCATCAACTCGCTGTTCTTGGGCACGGGCCGCATCGGCTACGCCTTCAACAACTGGATGCTGTATGTCACCGGCGGTTATGCTGGAGCTGACGTCCGCGCCCGCGTGCGCGACGATGTCGGCGCGAACGTCGGTGCCGGTTCGCACAGCCAGTGGCTGTCGGGTTACACGGTCGGTGCTGGTATCGAATACGCCATCACGCAGAACCTGTCGCTCGGCTTGCAGTACAACTACGTCGATCTCGGCAGCAAGAACTTCGACCTCGGCGATGCGAGCGGCTTCTACGACTTCCGCGTCCGTCCGGACATCCACATCGCCACGGCGCGCCTGAACTACCGCTTCAACTGGGGCGGCCCGGTGATGGCCAGCTACTAATTGGAACTTCGTTCCGATTGACGAAAGGGCCGGCCTCGCGCCGGCCCTTTTGTTTTTGGCGAGGCCGCCGCCCTTCGAGACTCGGCACCTGACGTGCCCGCACCGCCGCGGGACCGACAAAGCGCGGCACGATGCGCATTGTTCCGGCGGGCTTCATAGACGGCCTGCGACGGCCTATATCCGATGGGCTCAACGTTGCGAATCGGTGCCCATGCTCCCTTTGAAATCAGCAATTCATGCCGGGCTCGCCCTGGCGCTCCTTCTCGGTGCGAACGGCGCCGCTCAGGCACAAGACCGCCGCCTGCCGGCATCCGCCGCCGAAATGAAACTGTCGTTCGCGCCGGCCGTGAAGCAGGCCGCGCCCGCGGTCGTCAATGTCTACGCGGCTAAGGTCGTCGCGAACCGGAATCCGTTCTTCGACGATCCCGTGTTCCGCCGCTTCTTCGGCGGGCCGGGCCAGCAGCGCGATCAGGTGCAGCGCTCGCTCGGCTCGGGCGTGATCGTCGATCGCGACGGTTTCGTCGTCACCAACAACCATGTGGTCGAGGGCGCGACCGAAGTGAAAGTCGCGCTCGCGGACAAGCGAGAGTTCGAAGCCGAGATCGTTTTGAAGGATGCGCGCACGGATCTTGCCGTGCTCAAGCTGAAGGGCGGCGGCGATTCGTTTCCGACCATCACGTTCGGAAATTCCGACGCGCTTGAGATCGGCGACATCGTTCTCGCGATCGGCGATCCGTTCGCGGTCGGGCAGACGGTGACGCACGGCATCGTCTCCGCGCTCGCGCGCACGCAGGTCGGCATCTCCGACTATCAATTCTTCATCCAGACCGACGCCGCGATCAATCCGGGAAATTCCGGCGGCGCGCTTGTCGACCTTTCCGGACGGCTCGTCGGCATCAACACGGCGATCTATTCGCGCTCCGGCGGATCGCAGGGTATCGGCTTCGCCATTCCGGTGAACATGGTGCGCGTAGTCGTAGCGTCGGCGAAAGGCGGCAGCACCAGCGTCAAGCGTCCGTGGCTCGGCGCGTCGCTGCAGGGCGTGACGCCGGATATAGCGGACGGACTGAATCTCAAGCGCCCGGCGGGATCGCTCGTCACCGGCGTCACTGCGGGCAGTCCGGCGGCGCGTGCGGGCCTCAAGGTCGGCGATCTCATCACCACCATAGACGGTCAGGCGGTCGACGACACTGACGCGCTCGGCTTCCGCTTCGCGACCAAGCCGCTCGGCGGCCACACACAACTAGGCCTGATCCGCGGCGGCAAGGAAATGCATGTCAGCGTGCCGCTGATCGCCGCGCCCGAGACGCCGCCGCGCGACCCGGTGAAAGTGCGGACGCGCTCGCCGTTCCTCGGCGCGACCGTCATCAATCTTTCGCCGGCCGTCGCGGACGAGATGCATGTCGACGGCGAGGCGCGCGGCGTGATCGTCTCCGAAGTCGAGGATGGAACTCCGGCGCAGATGGTCGGCCTGCGGCGCGGCGACATTGTGCAGGAAGTGAACGGCGAAGCGGTGACGCATACCAAGGACATTGAGCGTCTGACGCGGACGCCACAGCGCGTCTGGCGCCTCAAGATCAATCGCGGCGGCCAGATACTGACGACGACATTGGGCGGCTGAGGCCGCGCGGCGGGAGGGACGCATGGCGGGAAAGCCGCGCTCCGCGACGCTTTTCGAGGCAGCCGGGCTCGGCGGCGACGCGCCGCGTCCGCTGGCCGACCGGCTGCGCCCATTGAAGCTTTCGGAGGTGGTCGGGCAGGATCATCTGCTTGGCCCCGATGGCGTCCTCACGCGCATGCTGGAGACGCGCTCGCTCGGGAGCCTCGTGTTCTGGGGCCCGCCGGGGACCGGCAAGACGACAGTGGCGCGGCTGCTCGCGCAAGAAACCGACCTGCACTATGAGCAGATCTCCGCCGTGTTCTCCGGCGTCGCTGACCTCAAGAAGGTCTTCGAGGCAGCGCGGGCGCGGCGCGAGACCGGCAAGGGCACGCTGTTGTTCGTCGACGAGGTGCATCGCTTCAATCGCGCGCAGCAGGATTCGTTCTTGCCGGTGATGGAGGACGGCACCGTCGTGCTCATCGGCGCGACGACGGAAAATCCGTCGTTCGAACTGAATGCGGCGTTGCTCTCCCGCGCGCGCGTGCTGGTGTTCAAGTCGCTCGACGCGGAGGCGATCGGAAAGCTTCTTACGCGCGCGGAGGAGGTCGAGGGCAGGGCGCTGCCGCTCGACGACGAAGCGCGCGCCGCGCTGATCCGCATGGCGGACGGCGACGGGCGGGCCAGTCTCACGCTCGCCGAGGAGGTGTGGCGCTCGGCGCGCAAGGACGAGATTTTCGATCAAGCGGCGCTGCAGGAGATCGTGCAGCGGCGCGCGCCGATCTACGACAAGTCGCAGGACGGGCACTACAACCTCATCTCCGCGCTGCACAAGTCGGTGCGAGGCTCCGACCCCGACGCCGCGCTCTACTACCTCTGCCGCATGTTCGACGCCGGCGAGGATCCGCTCTACATCGCGCGCCGCGTCGTGCGCATGGCGGTGGAAGACATCGGCCTCGCCGATCCGCAGGCGCTGGTGATCACCAACGCGGCGAAGGAGGCGTACGACTTCCTCGGCTCGCCGGAAGGCGAGCTCGCGATCGCGCAAGCAGTGATCTATGTCGCGACGGCGCCGAAATCGAACGCCGCCTACGTCGCCTACGGCGCGGCGATGCGCGTCGCCAAGGAGGCGGGCTCGCTCCTTCCGCCGAAACACATCCTCAACGCGCCGACTAAGCTCATGAAAACACAAGGGTATGGGCGCGGCTACGCCTACGACCATGACGAAGAGGAAGGGTTCTCGGGGCAGGACTACTTCCCGGAGGCGCTCGGCCGCCGGACCTTCTACGATCCGCCGGAGCGCGGCTTCGAGCGTGAGATCAGGAAACGCCTGGACTATTGGGCGAAGGCGCGCCGCGAGCGCGGAGGGTAGGGAATTTTCGTAGCGCCTGCGCCGTCATCCTGAGGTGCTCGCGAAGCGAGCCTCGAAGGGTGACGGCCACAGAGTCCCGGGCCGTGCATCCTTCGAGGCCCGCACTGCATGCGGGCACCTCAGGATGACGGGACGTCATCATTGCGGGTTTTCCGGCTTCGGCCCCCTGCGCGCGGCGAGATAAACGCCGACGAGGATGAGGGCGAAGCCGACGACGTGATAGAGGCGGATGCGCTCGCCGAGCAGCACGACCGCCAGCACCGCGCTGTAGAGCGGTGTCAGGTGCAGGAACGGCGCCGAGCGATTGCCGCCGATCAGCGCCACGCCGCGGTTCCAAGCGCCGTAAGCCAGGATGCTGGGAAAAATCGCGACGTAGGCGACCGCGCCGACGACGAGCCAGGACAGTTCGAAGGTCTGCCCGCTCGTCAGTTCCCAGAGCATGATCGGCGCGCCTTCGATCGCGGAGAACGCGGCCAGCATGAAGATGAAGGTCAGCCAATGCACCTGCGGCACGAATCGCAGGAAGGCCGAATAGACGCCCCAGCCGACGACGGTGCTGAGCATCAGAATATCGCCGAAGTTGAACCGGAAGTGCAGCGCAACGTCCAGATCGAGTTGCGTGACGATGGCCAGGACGCCGACCATCGACGTGGCGATGCCGACCATCTGGCGCGGCAGCAGGCGGTCGCCGAACAGAATGGCGCCGGTGACCGCGATCGCCACCGGGCCGAGGGAATTGAGCACGGAGACGTTCAGCGCCGTCGTATAGTGCAGGCCGAGATACTGGAGCCCGGTGAACAGCGAGCCGCCGCAGAGACTGAGGAGAAAGAAGATGCGCCAATGCGCCTTGACGGCCGGCCAGTCATTGCGCAGATGCCGCCAGGCGATGACGGACAGCAGCAGCGCCGGGAACGCCCAGCGCAGCGTCGCGACGCTGAAGGGCGGCGCGTGTTCGGCGAAAGCGCGGCCGAAAACGTGGTTGCCGGACCAGAACAGCGGCGCGAGGGCAAGCAGCAGATAGGGGCGGTTGCCGATGCCGAACATGCTGTCTCGCGCGCGAAAGAAAGATAAACCAGAGTGAGGGGAATGCACGCGGCGCCGGGCAAGACTCCGGCGAAGCGTCGGACATAAGGACGACAAGCATCATGGTTCGAGAGGCGAAGCAAGCCGCGGCCACGCGCCAGGCGCCGAAAAGCGGAGGGCCGCCGGCGAAAATCCCGGCGGCCGCGACCCGGGGCGTCGGCGTTCAGACCGTGGACGTGACGCCGGACGAGGACGGGATGCGCGTCGACCGCTTCCTCGAGGCGCGCTTTCCAGGGCTGTCGTTCTCCCACATCCAACGCATGGTGCGCAAAGGCGAGTTGCGCGTCGATGGGCGGCGGGTCGATTCCAAGGCCCGGCTCGGCGCCGGGCAGAAGGTGCGCATTCCGCCGCTGCATCTCGACGCGCCGCGGCCGGAGTCCGTGCGCAGCGCGGCGAACGAGGAGACGCGCAAATTCCTCGCTTCGATCACGCTGTACGAGGACGACGATGTCCTGGTCCTGAACAAGCCGATGGGGCTCGCGGTGCAGGGCGGCTCCGGAACGGTGAAGCATGTCGACGGCATGCTCGGCGTGCTCAAGAGCAAGGATGGGCAGCGCCCGCGCCTGGTGCATCGACTCGACAAGGACACCGCCGGCTGCCTGCTCGTCGCCAAGACGCGTTTCGCCGCGGCGGCGCTGGCGAAGAACTTTCGCTCGCGTTCGGCGCGCAAGGTCTATTGGGCGCTGGTCGCCGGCGTGCCGAAACCGCGCCAGGGGCGCGTGTCCACCTACCTCGCGAAGGAGGAGGTCGAGCGCGACAGCTTCATGCGCGTTGCGCAACACGGCGAGGAGGGGGCGAGCCACGCCGTCACCTATTACGCCGTGGTCGAGACTGCGGCACAGCAGCTCGCCTGGCTGTCGCTGAAGCCGGTGACCGGCCGCACGCATCAACTGCGTGCCCACTGCGCGCATATCGGGCATCCGATCGTCGGCGATCCTAAATATTTCTCGATCGAAAACTGGCATCTGCCCGGAGGCTTGCAGAACCGGCTGCACCTTCTGGCGCGGCGCATCGTCATCCCGCATCCGCGCGGCGGCACGATCGACGCGACGGCGCCGCTGCCACCGCACATGCAGCAATCGTGGAACCTGCTCGGCTTCGACGTCGAGCGTTACGATCCGATCGTCGATGCGCCGGAGAAGTAGTTTGTCACTCCGGATTGCCGCGAAGCGGCAAGTCCGGAATCCATATGCCGCAGCAGGGGTTATGGATTCCGGGTTCGCGGCCTATGGCCGCGCGCCGGAATAACACGATGGATGCCACGGCACTTTGTTCAACGTTGCGCGTTCAATGGAGATTGGTCGGAGGTTTGCCCTTGCGTGCGAAAATCGTCGCTGCATTGTTCGTTGTCACGACGACAACGACGCTTGCGCAGCCGGTGCCGCAGGTCGGGCCACCGATCCCGCCCGACGTGATCTTCCGCGCGCAGCCGACCACGCCGCCGCCGATGCCGAAGTCGCTGCCCGGTCCGCCGCCGCTTACGTCGCGATCGTCGAACGACTATCGTGCGCTGCCGCCGGCGACGCCGGATGTCGATCACGCGCGCGACCGCGTTTCACGCTGTCAGCATGAAGCGGCCGTGCGCGGCGTCAGGAAGTCGAAGCGCGGCGCCTATGTGCATGCCTGCGCGTATGGGCGGTAGGCGTTCTCTGTGTGTCTTTCCCGCCGAGAGAGGGGGACCGAGTAACCTCCGCCTCGCCTACATCGTTTCGGCCGGGGCGTACCGGATGCCCGCCTTCGCGGGCATGACAGTCGAGAGGCAGAGGCGTTTCCTCAATAGGCGCTGGCGTCGTTGAGCGTCTTGAGCGCAGCATCGTCGAGTTTCAGTTCCGCCGCCTTGACGATGTCGGCCACTTGCGCCGTCGAGGTCGCGCTCGCGATCGGCGCGGCGATCGCGGGGCGCGTCATCAGCCAGGCGATGGCAATCTGCGGCAGCGTTGCGCCGGTGCGGGCCGCCACCGCGTCCATCGCCTTGAGGATCTTGAGCCCGCGGTCGGTGAGATATTTCTTCACCGTGCGCTGTCCGCGCTCGCTCTTTGCGAGATCCGCTTCGCCGCGATACTTGCCGGTGAGGAAGCCGGCGGCGAGCGCGTAATAGGGGATGACGCCGAGCCCTTCCTTCTCGCACAGCGCCATACGCTCCTTCTCATAGACTTCGCGGTCGTAGAGATTGTAGAGCGGCTGCAGCGTCTCGTAGCGCGGCAGGCCGAGGCGCTTCGACGCCGCGAGCGATTCTTCGAGGCGTGGAATCTCATAATTCGACGCGCCGATCGCGCGCACCTTGCCCTGCTCGATCAGCTTGGCGAAAGCGCCGAGGGTTTCTTCGACAGGCGTCTTCTCGTCGTCGAAATGCGACTGATAGAGGTCGATGTAGTCGGTCTGCAGGCGCTTGAGCGATGCCTCGCATTCGCGCGCGATATAGTCCTTGGCGAGCCCCTTGCCGCCGTCGCCCATCTCCGAGCCTATCTTCGTCGCGATGATCACCTTGTCGCGGTTGCCGCGCGCCTTCAGCCAGGTCCCGATCACCGTCTCCGACTCGCCGCCTTTGTGATGCGCCGCCGCCCAGACCGAATAGGAGTTCGCCGTGTCGATGCAGTCGAAGCCGGCGCCGACGAAAGCGTCGAGCACGGCGTGCGACGTCTTCTCGTCGGCGGTCCAGCCGAAGACGTTGCCGCCGAGCACGAGCGGGGCGATGGAAATTCCGGATTTGCCGAGGGCGCGCTTTTGCATGGTGTTCTCCGAAGCGGCGAGAGGGGCGGAACCGGCATACTCCTGTTGTCATGCCCGCGAAAGCGGGCATCCAGTATTCCCGGTGTTCATAAATGGATGGCTCGGTGCGTACTGGGGCCCCGCCGGAGCCTGTGCTCGGGCTGGCCGAAGGCCGGGCCCGGGTGCGGCGACGACGCGGAGAGGTTACCGCAAGCTCGCGTTGATCTTGTCGAGCGTGGCGGAGCCGGGGCAGAGCTCCTTTTCACCGAGCGCGTTGAGCGGCGTCGCGACCGTGTTGAGATGTTCGTGCAGATCGTCCGCGTCCTGCTCGACATAGAGAAGGCCGGTGACGATCTCGCCGGCGGCGGCGCTTTCCTGCAAATAGTTCATCGCGCGCAGCCTGTCGTGCGGGTCGTAGTTCGGCGCGATCTTGCGCAGCGCGATGCGCGAGCCGTCGTGCTGCTCGACGATCTCGAGACTGCCCGGCGCATAGTCCACCGTGATCGGATCGCGGCCGGTGAGGAAGTCGAGCTTGTTCACCGCGATGTTGTGCTCGCGCACATAGTCGAAGCTGCGCGTCGAGCCGGCGTGATTGTTGAAGGCGACGCAGGGCGAGATCACGTCGATGAACGCGGCGCCCTTGTGCTCAATTGCCGCCTTGATCAGCGGCACGAGTTGCGTCTTGTCGCCGGAGAACGATCGCGCGACGAAGGTGGCGCCAAGCTGCAGCGCCATGGCGACGAGATCGATGGAGCTGTCGGTGTTGACGACGCCGCGCTTCGACTTCGAGCCGCGGTCCGCCGTCGCCGAGAACTGTCCTTTGGTGAGGCCGTACACGCCGTTGTTCTCGACGATGTAGACCATGTTGATGCCGCGGCGCAGCGCGTGCGCGAACTGCCCGAGGCCGATCGAGGCCGAGTCGCCGTCGCCGGAAACGCCGAGATAGATGAGGTCGCGGTTGGCGAGATTGGCGCCCGTGAGGACGGAGGGCATGCGGCCGTGCACGGAATTGAAGCCATGCGACTGGCCGAGGAAGTAGGTCGGCGTCTTCGAGGAACAGCCGATGCCGGAAAGCTTCGCCACGCGGTGCGGCGCGATCGCCAGCTCGAAGCAGGCGGTGATGATGGCGCCCGAGATCGAGTCGTGGCCGCAGCCGGCGCACAGCGTCGAGACCGCGCCCTCGTAGTCGCGATGCGTATAGCCGAGCGCGTTTTTCGGCAACGCCGGATGATGAAACTTCGGCTTGACGATGTAGGTCATCGGGATTGCCTCAGCATTGCGCGCAACGTGTCCTTGCCGCTTTTCGCGTCGGAAATACGCCAACCGTCGGCGCTCTTCGCCAGCGAGTAGGTCAGCTTCATCGGTGTCTTGAAGTTCGTGAAGGCGGCGTCGAGGGTCGCCTTGTCGCCGGTGATCGCGGCGTTGCCAACCTTCAGATCGGCGATCTCGAAATCCTGTCCCTGGATGAAGAAGTCGGCGTCGACCTGCTTGGCGCGTCGCCACAATTTTACGAGGTCCGGCGTGAAGAAGCGCCGCAGCGTCTTGGCGCTTCCTGAATCGAACCCCTTTGCGTCCTTTCCTTCGTAGCTCGCATAGAGCGCGCGCACGCCGTCCTCCGGCGTCTTGAACTGCGCCTGCGCCGAGCCGCCGACGAACACGGCGGCCGCGAATGCCATGGGGAAAGCGAGGCGGGTCATGAGCCGACCTTGCGCAGCGGCGTGACCTTCAGCGCGTTGAGATGGTCGCCGATGGCGCCGGCGATGAAGCGCGCGGTGATCGGCGTGCCGTCGTAGTGCAGGATCGGCACGAGCTTCATCGGATCGAGATTGCACTCGTTGGAAAGCAACATGCGCAGTTGCGCGTCGCGGTTCTGCTCCACGACGAGGACGAAGTCGTGCTCGGCGATGAAGTCGACGACGTCCTGCGCGAACGGGAAGGCGCGCACGCGCAGCGTGTTGACGTGATGGCCCGCGCTTTCGAGCAGGTCGCGCGCCTCGTCCATCGCCGGGCTCGTCGAGCCATAATAGATCACGCCGTGACGGGTCGGCTTGGCGGCGTCGTGACGCACGGGCGCCGGCACCAGGCGCTTTGCCGTCTCGAACTTGCGCAAGAGCCGCTGCATATTGTCGACGTAGGCGTCGCCCTCCTCGGTGTACTTGGCGTAGCGGTCGCGCGACGTGCCGCGCGTGAAGAACGAGCCACGCTTCGGATGCGTGCCGGGATAGGTGCGATAGGGAATGCCGTCGGCGTCGACGTCGAGGTAGCGGCCGAACTCCTTGCCGGCTTCGAGGTCGTCGGCGCTCATCACCTTGCCGCGGTCGTAGGTCCTGGAATCGTCCCAGGTGAGCGGGCGGCAGAGATGGTTGTTCATGCCGATGTCGAGATCGGTGAGCACGAAGACCGGCGTTTGCAGGCGATCGGCAAGGTCGAAGGCTTGGGCGGTGAACTCGAACGCTTCCGCCGGATCCTCGGGCAATAGCACGACATGCTTGGTGTCGCCGTGCGAGGCGTAGGCGCAGATCGCGACGTCGCATTGCTGCGTGCGCGTCGGCATGCCGGTCGAGGGGCCGGCGCGCTGCACGTCGATGATGACCGAGGGGATTTCCGCGAAGTAGGCGAGCCCGATGAACTCCTGCATCAGCGAGATGCCAGGGCCGGAGGTCGCGGTGAAGGCGCGCGCGCCGTTCCAGGCGGCGCCGATCACCATGCCGATGGAGGCAAGCTCGTCCTCCGCCTGCACGATGGCGAACTTGTTCGCCTTGGTTTCCGGATCGACGCGATAGCGGGCGCAGTGGCGTCCAAAACCTTCCGCGAGCGAGGACGAGGGCGTGATCGGATACCAGGCGCACACTGTCGCGCCGCCATAGACGGCGCCGAGCGCAGCCGCGCTGTTGCCCTCGACGAAAATGCGGTCCCCGACCTTGTCGCAAGCCTTGAGGCGCAGGCCGATCGGACATTCGAGGTTCATCGTCGCGTAGTCGCGGCCGAGATGCAGCGCATGGACATTCGGCGCGATCAGCTTGTCCTTGCCCTTGAACTGCTCGCCGATCAGCGTCTCGATCGCCTTCACGTCCATGTCGAGGAGGGCGGAGAGCGCGCCGAGATAGATGATGTTCTTGAAAAGCTGGCGCTGGCGCGGGTCGGTGTATTCGCGGTTGCAGATTGCGGTCAGCGGCACGCCGATGACGGTGATGTCGTCGCGGAATTGCGATGCCGGAATCGGCCGCGTGGAATCGTAGAACAGGTAGCCGCCGGGAACGATCGAGGCGACGTCCTTCGCCCAGGTCTGCGGGTTCATCGCCACCATGAGGTCGGTGCCGCCGCCGCGCGCGCCGCGATGGCCGGCTTCGGAGATGCGCACCTCGTACCAGGTCGGCAGGCCTTGGATGTTCGAGGGGAAGATGTTGCGGGGTGCGACCGGGATGCCCATGCGGAGCACCGAACGGGCGAACAATTCGTTGGCGCTGGCGGAACCCGATCCGTTGACGTTGGCAAACCGAACGACGAAGTCGTTCACGCTCTGGAGTGGCATGATCGTCCTGCGTGACTCATTTCCAGATAGAATTTCTGCATGTCCCACGCGCCCGTGGGACAACGCTCGGCGCACAGCCCGCAATGCAGGCAGACGTCCTCGTCCTTCACCATCACGCGGCCGGTCTTGAGATTGTCGGCGACGTAGAGGTCCTGGGAGAGGTTGTTGGCGGGCGCCTTGAGACGGCCGCGCAGCTCCGACTCCTCGCCGTTCTCGGTGAACGTGATGCAGTCCATCGGGCAGATGTCGACGCAGGCGTCGCATTCGATGCAGGCGGAGCCGGTGAAGACGGTCTGCACGTCGCAGTTCAGGCAGCGCTGCGCTTCCTTGAAGGCGAGGGCGTCGTCATAGCCCAGTTCGACTTCGGTCTTGACGTCGCGCAGCGCGACCACCTTGTCGCGCAGCGGCACGCGATAGCGCGCGTCGACGGCGGGGTTGTTGTCGTAGGACCACTCGTGGATGCCCATCTTCTGGCTGGCGAGGGTGACGCCAGGCGGCGGGCGGTCGGCGATGTCCTCGCCGTTGCAATATTTGTCGATCGAGATCGCGGCATCGTGGCCATGCGCGACGGCCCAGATGATGTTCTTGGGGCCGAAAGCGGCGTCGCCGCCGAAGAACACGCCCGGCCGCGTCGAGGCGAGCGTCGTCTTGTCGACGATCGGCATATTCCAGCGGTCGAATTCGATGCCGAGGTCGCGCTCGATCCAGGGGAAGGCATTCTCTTGACCGACCGCGACGAGCACGTCGTCGCAGGGAATGTGCTCGTCCGGCTCGCCGGTCGGCACGAGATTGCGGCGGCCCTTCTCGTCGCGCACCGCCTTCACCTTTTCGAACACGACGCCGGTGAGCTTGCCGTTCTCGTGCGTGAACGATTTCGGCACGAGGAAATTGAGGATCGGAATATCCTCGTGCATGGCGTCCTCCTTCTCCCAGGGGGACGCCTTCATCTCCTCGAAGCCGGAACGCACGACGACCTTCACGTCCTCGCCGCCGAGGCGGCGGGCGGTGCGGCAGCAATCCATCGCGGTGTTGCCGCCGCCGAGCACGATCACGCGCTTGCCGATCTTGGTAACGTGGCCGAACGACACCGAGGAGAGCCAGTCGATGCCGACATGCACGTTGGCGGCGGCTTCCTTGCGGCCGGGAATATCGAGGTCACGTCCGCGCGGCGCGCCGGAGCCGACGAAGATCGCGTCGTAGCCTTCGTCGATCAGCGCCTTCATGCTCTCGATTCTGCGGCCGCCGACGAAGGTCACGCCGAGGTCGATGACGTAGCCGCACTCTTCGTCGATCACCGAGTCCGGCAGGCGGAACTTCGGAATCTGCGAGCGCATCATGCCGCCCGCTTTCGGGTCGGCGTCGAACACGGTGCAGGCATAGCCGAGGGGGCTAAGGTCGCGCGCGACGGTCAGCGAGGCGGGGCCGGCGCCGACGAAGGCGATGCGCTTCCCGTTGCCTTCCAGCGCCGGCGCGGGGAGGCGGGCGCGGATGTCTTCCTTGTAGTCGGCCGCGACGCGCTTGAGGCGGCAGATGGCGACCGGTTCCTTCTCGACGCGGCCGCGCCGGCAGGCGGGCTCGCAGGGGCGATCGCATGTGCGTCCGAGAATTCCCGGAAACACGTTCGATTTCCAGTTGATCAGATAGGCATCGCCATAGCGCTGCGCCGCGATCAGCCTGATATATTCAGGCACCGGCGTATGGGCCGGACAGGCCCATTGGCAGTCGACGACTTTGTGGAAGTAATCCGGCGCGGCGATATCGGTGAGCTTCATCGACCTTTCACGGTCGCCTGCACGCGCGACACATGACCTTAGAACGTTTCCTTTGCCCGGCTTAGCGCCGGTTCCGAACTAACTTAACTGAGAACAATCCTAAACGCCACCGCGCGACTGTCGCAGATCACGGCATCGTTTACGGCGCGATGGTGCGATGCAGCGAAAAGGGTCGTCACCCGTCATCCTGAGATGCGAGGCGCGCAGCGCCGAGCCTCGAAGGACGACGGCCCGGAACGTGCGACCATCCTTCGAGGCTCGCTTCGTGAGCCCCTCAGGATGACGGCTTAGGAAGGAAGGGTCCGCTCGCCAACGAGCGCCTTCACGGCACTGCGATCCGCCTTGCCGGTGCGGCCGAGCGGCAGCGCGTCGTGGAAGTGGATTGTATCCGGCAGCTTGTAGCGTTCGATGCGCTCGCCTGCCCATGCGCGCAGCGCGGCTTCCGTCACGCTCGCGCCCGGGCGCCGCACGACGATCGCGTGCAGGCGCTCGCCGCTCGCTTCGTCGGGCACGCCGGCGCAAAGGACGGCGGCGACATCGGGGTGCGCGGCGAGGAGGTTGTCGACCTCGAGCGGCGCGATCTTCTGCCCGCCGCGCGAGACGATCTCCTTGCTGCGGCCGATCAGCTCGACGCGGCCGTCGGCGCGCATGCGCGCGAGGTCGCCGGTGCGAAAATAGCCGTCGGCGAAAGCCGCGTCGGTGAGCGCGGGGGCATCGAGGTAGCCGAGCATGCCGTAGGGCGTCTTGATCTGCAGTTCGCCGTCGCGGGCGATGCGATAAATCACGTTCGGCGTCGGCGCGTTGATGGCGCCGAAACCCATGGGCTGGTCGGCCGGCCCCATGCAGAAGTCGCAGGAGCCGGTCTCGGTCAGTCCGTAGAGATCGTAGAGAGCGGCGGAGGCGAAGCGCTCCGCGATGGCTTGGCCGAGCGCGGCGCCGAGCGGTTCGCCGCCGGTGAGGAGAAGCCGCAGCGCCGGCGCGGCGAACGGCTCGTCGGCGCGAATGGCGCGCAGCATCGTCGGCACGCAGGCGGTGACGGTCGTTCCCGCGGCGCAATGCTCGCGGATCGCCTGGACCGAGAAGCGCGGCAGCAGGATCAGTCGTGCTCCGGCGTTCGCCGCGAGGAGGCTGACCCAGATGCCGAAGATGAAAGTGAGTTGCAGCGGCAGGACGACGGTATCGTCAGCGCGCAATTGCAGCAGGCGCGCAAGCACGTCGAGCTTGGCGGCAAGCCGCGCATGGCCGATGACGACGCCCTTCGGTTCGCCGGTGCTGCCGGAGGTGAACACGATCAGCGCGGCGTCGTCGAGCAGCGGGCGCGGCGGCGGAGCGGTTTCCGAGACTTGCATTACGTCTTTGCCGTCGACGACGAAGCGTGCACCGGTGCGCACTTGCAGTGCCTTGCGCACGGCGTCCGGCGTCGCCGCGTGCACCGGCACCGCGACGCCGCCGGTGCGCCAGACGCCAAGGAGCGCGGCGATGTCGCCGGGCCGGTTGCCGATCACGACATGCACGGGCTCGTCGCGCGTCAAATCTTTCGCGTGCAAGGTGGACTCGACAACGTCGGCATGGCGGGCAAGTGCGGCCGCATCGAGGCTTTCGCCTCCACCTTCGAAGCGCGGCGCGCGCGTGGCGAGAGCGTCATCGATATAGCGGGCGAGGGCGGAAGCGGATGTCTTCATGACGTGCGTTACTTCTGTGCGAAACGCGCGTCGCGCCAGGTGAGGGCGGCTTTCAGCCCGTCGCGGCGGGCGAGGTCCATGAAGGCGATCTTGTCAGGCGAGCCCTTGCCTTCGATCGCGAGGTCGATGGCGAGCGCCTCCTCGAGCGCCTCCAGCATGCCTTGCGACTCGAGCGCGCGGTTGATGGCGCGTTTTGTTCCCCGCACCAGCTCAGGATCGATGACGGCGATGTGCCGAGCAAGCCTCAGCGCGGCGTCCTCGAGTTCATCCGGCTTGACGATACGGTTGACGATGCCGAGTTCGCGCGCGCGCTCGACACCGATCCGGTCTTCGCCGGTGAGGATGATTTCCTTCGCGATCTTCGGGCCGACGAGCCATGGCAGGATCATCACCACGATGCCGGCGCCGAACTTCAACTCCGGTTCGCCGAAGAAGGCGTCGTCCGCCGCGATGGTCACGTCGCAGGCGAGCGACAACTCGAACGCCCCGGCGAGGCACGCGCCACGCACCGCCGCGATGGTCGGTTTCGCGCAATGCCAGAAGCGCATGGCGGTGTCGAAGTCGTGTCGCAGGATCGGCCGCCAGGTCTCGACGCCCCTCGGCCGGCGCTGCATCTGCTCCTTGAGGTCGAAGCCGGAGGAGAAGGCTGCGCCCGCCCCGGTGACGATGATGGCGCGCACCGTATCGTCCGCCTCGGCGCGGTCGAGCGCGGCGTTGATCTCGGTCAGCATCTGCGCATTGAGGGCGTTCGCGCGTTCGGGTCGCGACAAGGTCAGGCGCGCGACCGCGCCGAGCGTTTCATAGCGGAGGGTTTCGAAGTCCATGAGAGGGTCCTGGCGGCGAGCGTTGCGAAACTCGCACATTCCCGCCTTGCCGTCATTCCGGCCGAGCGCAGCGAGAGCCGGAACCCAGACTCCGTAAGCAGGCGAAAGAATGAGGCGTGGCGTGACTCGCCGTGCGGTCTGTCGCCATCGAGAAGCGGCGGCGTTGCCCCTTGGCCGGACTGACGGAGAGCATGCTTGGCGCTGCGCCCTTTCGCTCACGGGTGATTTTGCCTACATCCGGAAGATGCGCGAGTTTCTCGAAGACATTCATGCCCACCAGCCGCTCGAGCCTTCGGAGGCGGCGCGCCGGGCGGCGCGGCCGCAACTGCGCCGGCGCTTCTACGAGACGGTCACTGCGGCGGAGACGCCGGACGGCTTCGCGGTTCTGCTTGACGGCAAGGGGGTGCGCACGCCGGCGCGGCGACCTCTCGCCTTGCCGGCGCGGGCGCTCGCGGAAGCGCTCGCCGCCGAATGGCGGGCGCAGGCCGATGTGATCGACCCGGCGCGGATGCCGCTGACGCGGCTCGCCAACGCGATCATCGACGGGGTGAGCGACGCTCCGGGGCCGGTGGCGGAGGAGATCGCTAAGTATCTCGGCTCTGATTTGCTATTCTATCGAGCCGGCCAGCCGGCCGGCCTGGTGGCGCGGCAGGGGGAACATTGGGACCCGGTGCTCGCCTGGGCGCATGAGGCGCTTGGGGCGCGCTTCATCCTCGCCGAGGGCGTGATGTTCGTCGCGCAGCCGGAGAATGCGCTCGTGGCGGCGCGGGCGGCCATTCCCGCCGATCCCTGGAAGCTCGGCGCGGCAAACGTCATCACCACGCTGACCGGCTCGGCGCTGCTGGCGCTCGCGGTGCTGCACGGGCGGCTTTCCGGCGACGAAGCCTGGGCCGCGGCACATGTCGACGAGGACTGGCAGGCGGACCAATGGGGGCATGACCCCCTGGCGCGCGAGCGCCGCGCGTTCCGCGAGGCGGACATGCGGGCCGCGTCATTGGTGCTGACGAGCCTCGGCGGCGCGTCGGCGATAAAGAGCTGAGCTTCAGTCTTTCCGCGGCTCGCCAGGAGCGGCACCAGCCTGGGCCGCGGCTTGCAGGTCGAGCGGCGGCGCCGCGGCGTCGCGATCGAACGGCGCCGGCAAGATGATCCGCATCTTCGGGTCGCCGGTTGCGGCCGGCGCATAGGCTTGCAGCGGCGCCGCGGCAGGAGCGGGATGGTGTATGTGCTCGCGTGCGGTCTTGGCTCCCGCCTTCGCTTCTGCCTTGGCTCCCGCTTTCGCCGCGCGTCGGGCGGCGCGCCGCACCTGGAAGCGGTCCTCGACCAGCCGCAGAATCGATTGCGAAATCAGCCTCGACCGCTTGATGTCGACGAAGTCGTCCTCGTCGTAGGGGCGCGCCCGCGCGCCCTTGAACGCGACGACCTTGCCGCCGCCGATGGCGATCATGTCGCCGGGGCGCAGCGTCGGATCGTCGTAGACCGGGCCGGTCGGGATCGCGCCGCGCGGCCGGCAGGTGCAGGCGCTCACCGAGGCGGTCTTGAACAGGTCGGCGGCTTTCAGCTTGGCGTAAGGCGTCCGTTGCTTATTGGCGGCGAGCGCCGTGCTCATGTCGCCGCCGGGGTGGCGCATATAGACTTGCGTCTCGGCGTCGGGACAGGCCGTCTTGCACAGATAGGCGGTCATCGCCGCGTCGCCGCCGTTGGCGACCGGAAAGGCGTAGCCATCGCAGGTGCGCACGCACATCGCCTGCGATCCGCCGCCAGCGCCGACCTCTCCCCTGCGTCGGGGCGTCACCCGCAGGCGCATGCTGGGACGATCCTCGTCGCCGCCGAAAATCGGGCCGAAACCGCTGCCGAAGCCTGCGCTACCGAAGCCGTTGCCGCCGCCCCCACGCCGCGCGGCCTCTTCACGGAAGAACTGATAGTTGTCCTCGCGCTCGCCGGCATGAGCCAAGGAATTGAAAAGAATGCAGGTGAGCGCTGCGATAGCGAAAACCGCGAGCCGCGCGGAGCCGCCTCTGCCGGAGGTGCCGACGCTTCGGCTCTGACATAGCGGGGGGCTCAACGGCATGGGCCTACTTTGCACGCAATGCGCGTGGCGGTCATCTGGTATGGCGTACTGTTGTTAACGCCCATGCGGCCGATTCGACCCTTTTTTCTCGTTCACCCGTTCAGGCCGCAAAGTCCGCTCGATCGGGCGGCGGGGAAGGCTTGCCTTTTCCCGCAGGGGAAGGGGTGGCCCGGCGGCGCCCCCGTGCTATGCCAAAAGGGATAAACCCGAACCTTGGGCTGAGCACGATGGACATCCTGGAGACCTTGGAGAAACGGCGCGACGCGGCGCGCGCGGGCGGCGGCGAGAAGCGCGTCGAGGCGCAGCACAAGCGCGGCAAGCTCACCGCGCGCGAGCGGATCGCGCTTCTCCTCGACAAGGGCTCGTTCGAGGAGTTCGACATGTTCGTCGAGCACCGGGCGACCGAATTCGGCATGGAGAAGTCGAAGATCCCCGGCGACGGCGTGGTCACCGGCTGGGGCACCGTGAACGGGCGCACCGTCTTCGTCTTCGCCAAGGACTTCACCGTGTTCGGCGGCTCGCTCTCGGAAACGCACGCGCAGAAGATCACCAAGATTCAAGACATGGCGATGAAGGCGCGCGCACCGATCATCGGCCTGTTCGACGCCGGCGGCGCGCGCATCCAGGAAGGTGTCGCGGCGCTCGGCGGCTATGGCGACGTGTTCAAGCGCAACGTCGTCGCCTCCGGCGTCATCCCGCAGATTTCCGTCATCATGGGGCCGTGCGCCGGCGGCGACGTCTACTCGCCGGCGATGACCGATTTCATCTTCATGGTGCGCGACACGAGTTACATGTTCGTCACCGGGCCGGACGTGGTGAAGACCGTCACCAACGAGGTGGTGACGTCAGAAGAGCTCGGTGGCGCTTCCGTGCATACGACGAAGTCGGCGGTCGCGGACGGTGCCTTTGACAACGATGTCGCCTGCCTTCTCCAGATGCGCCGGCTGATCGATTTTCTACCCGCGAACAATTGCGACGGCGTGCCGGAGTGGCCCTCGTTCGACGATATCGAGCGCGAGGAGCCCTCGCTCGACACGCTGATCCCCGACAACCCGAACAAGCCTTACGACATCAAGGAACTGATCCATAAGGTGGTGGACGAGGGCGACTTCTTCGAGATCGCCGGCGCCTACGCCAAGAACATCGTCACCGGCTTCGGCCGCATCGCCGGCCGCACG